>CAZEHU010000309.1:0-4643 GCA_964511605.1 uncultured Myxococcales bacterium | reverse complement strand
GTTTGCGCGGACCTCGACGAGGGTTCGCGGGGTTCGGAGGCGCCGGGTCGATCCGCGCGGATCGGGGCCGAGGGGGCGGGGGCCGGAGGGTGGAAGGGCGGGCGGGGACACGTCAGAGCTCCAGGATGAAGCGGGGCTCCTCGTCGGGGCGGCGCACGAGGACTCCGGTGGACAAGGGAACGCGATTGGTGCCCAGCGCGTCGAAGACGCCTTCCAGCGCGGCCTCGGTTGCGTCCAGTCCACGCTGTGCATCCTGCACTTGACGCCGCTGGTTGGCGAGCTTGCGGACGAGCTGGGACGCTTCCTCGGCCCACTGCGCACGAGACCTCTCGGACGGAGGAGCGGGAGAGGGGGGCATTGCCGCGGCTCCAGGAGGAAGCGAAGACGCGGGGTGAGTCACCTCTGCGGCGCTGGCCGGAGGCTGGGCGGCCCGCGCGGACGCAGGAGGAGGAGGAGGAGGGATCGGGGCAGGGGACCGCGAGGAGGCCGGCGGAGGAGGAGGAGGAGGGCGGGGCATGTCAGAGACTCCATCCGGGGTGCTGCGAACCTCCCGGGTCTTGTGGGACGCGGAGGGCCTCGTCGGCTTCGTGGACCCGGAGGCCTTCGAGGACCTCGAGGAGTCCTTGGACCCTGAGGGCCTCGAGGGTTTCCGGGCCTTCGAGGGCCTCGAGGGCTTCGAGGGCTTCGAGGGCTTCGAGGGTTTCGAGGGCTGGAGACGAAACGCACGGATCTGCTCGGGCTCGAGGGCGAGCAGGAGGGGGGTCGGGTAGCCCCGCCGCCGAGCCCTGCGGAAGGGGCAGGAGCAGGTGGTGTCGGGGGTCGAGGTGGAGGGGCCGTCGAGGCGGGCGAGGGGGGCTTGGCCGAGTAGGGATCGGTGGCGCTGGAGGAGGCGCGGGCAGCTCATGGGGCTCTCCGGGAGCGTGCGGAGGCGGGCGTCCAGGCGCGCGGAGGCGCGCCCGGAGGTGGGACGGAGGATGATGCGGAGCGCGCGGGCGGCCTGCTTGCCGGGGAGGTGGCCGAGGACCTCCATGAGGCTGGCTCGCTCCAGAGGCTCGAGGTGGCCGAGGTGGTGCGCTTTGACCGCGAGGACCTGGAGGATCCGGCACTGGCGGACCACGGCGTGGGCCTCGGGGGCGGGCTCCAGCTCCACGAGGAGGGCCTCCGCGTCGAGGAGCCTGCGGGTCGGGCTGCGCCTCCCGGCGTAGACGAGAGAGCGCACGGTCTGCTCGGAGGGTCGAGGGGGATCAGCGAGGAGCGCCAGGGCCTCCTTGGCCGCGAGGGGGCGGCCGCGGGAGTCGAGCAAGCGCGCGGGCTCGCCGGCCCGTGGGTGGAAGGCCAGGGGCCAGGGGAGGCAGGGGCCCGGCGGAGGAGGGAGCCGGTCCCTCGCGGGCAGCAGGGTGAGGGTGGCCACCTCGGGAGGCGGCCCGGCCTCCCGAAGCGCGTGGCGGAGGAGGCGGATGGCGTGGCGGGCCGCGAGGGGCTGGGGGAGGGCCCAGAGGACCCTTCGGCCTCCGTCGCCGAGGTCCTCGAGGAGGCCCGGTAGCCCCAGAGCCTCGGCACCGCGAGCGAGAGCCAGCGAGAACTGGTGGACCTGCTCCGCCACAGCGAGCCAGCGGGCCGTGGCCCCGGCTACCACCTCGGGGGGCGTGCCGGAGGGCCAGGTCCAGGGTGGCGGGACGAGCTTCCGCTGGGGCGTGAGGGAGACCGCGAGGACGCGGAGGCTCCCGCCCTCGTCCTGGGGTCCGAAGCCACGCCGCGGAGAGCCGGCCAGGTGGGCGCGGACCGTGGCCTCGTCGAGCCCCTTCTTGGTCGTATACCAGCCCCTCTGCCCGCGCTGGTTCCTCCGCTCGACGAAGACCCGCTGGCCGGGCCAGGTCCAGGCTTGCTCGAGGGCGGCGAGGAGGTCGTGGGGGGGGATCGGCAGGGAGAGAGGGTCCTCGGGCCGCGGGCGGACGCGGTCCTCGTCTTGCCGGGCCCAGGCCCGGGCGGCACGGGCCAGGGAAGCCGAGCCGACCCTCTCGAGGGAGCGCGCTAGCGCCGCCACGTCGAGCCCGCCCTTGGTGAGCTCGGGGAGGGGGAGGCCCGTGACCACCTCGAGGGGCTGCGCGGCCTTGGCCTCCACCTCTCCCTCGAGGGCCAGGAGCTCGCAGAGGGCGGCGAGGTGGAGGGTTTCGCTCTTGGCTTGGTCCGCCCCGGCCTCGGCCGGCGAGGGATCGGACTCCAGCCAGGCGAGGGCTGCCTCCGCGTGGACCTGGGGCGGCAGCACGGGGCCCACCTCCCGGACGCGATCGAGGGCGACGCGGCGCGCGGCCCAGGCTGCGCGCTCAGCGCTCTCGGGCAAGGGCGTCGAGGTGAGGCCGGCGAGGACGACGGGGATCGAGTCGACGCGGCGGGGCTCGGGCCGCCCGTACCAGCCGGACCAGGACTCGAGCAGGGCCGCGGCGCGGGGGAGGGCCGCCCTCCCCTGTCCTGCGCCGGGCTCGGCGAGGGCGCCCTGGCAGCCGACGACCAGGGCCTGCCAGGCCTTCGCCCCCACGCGGACCCCGTGCTCGTCGAGGCGCATGCCGAGGAACTCGAGCCCCTCCTCCACCAGGCCCACGCTGGTCTTGCCGGGGTGCAGGCGCAGGCGCAGGGAGCGGACCGCGCCTTCGAGGAGGGCGAGGGCGTCCTCCACCTCCTCGCGCTCCTCCGCGAGGTGGAGCATGTCGTCACCGTAGCGCAAGCAGACGTGGCCGGCGGTGGCCAGCTCGGCGTCTACGGGGCGGAGGTAGACGTTGGACAGGAGCGGGGAGAGGGCGCTGCCCTGGGGGATGCCGCGGCCGCCGTCGAGGGGCTCGAGGGCTCCCTCGGCGTGGAGTCTGTCGACGAGATCGAGGAGGGGGGGCGGCGCGCCGTCCCGGGCGAGGGAAGCGCGGAGGAGGGCGCGGTCGATGGTGTCGAAGAAGGAGCGGATGTCGGTCCGCCCGTACCAGCGCGCGCCCTCGCCGATGCGCTGGACGGCCACCTCGAGCGCTGCCCTCACGGAGCGACCGGGCCGGTAGGCGAAGACGGAGGGAGAGAGGCGGGGCTCGTAGAGGGGCGTGAGCGTGCTCGCCAGGGAGCGCTGGACGACCCGATCGCGGACGGCGGGGACGCGGATCTTGCGGCCGGCGAGATCGACGACCCTGGCGCGGCGGGGGCGGTAGGTGCCTTTGTGGAGCTGGTGGTGGAGGCCCTGGAGGTGGGCCTCCAGGTCCGTCTCGAAGGCCCGGGTGCTCACGCCGTCGGCGCCGGCGGCCGCGTCGCGTCTGCGGACGTGGCGCCAGGCCTCGCGCAGGCTCGACCGGGAGGTGGCGCGCTCGAAGGCGTCCTCCGGGAGGATCGGGGCCGGCGGCGGTGGGGCCTCGGGGGGCTTGGCCGGGCTCGTCACACGATCACGTCCTCGGCCTCGTCGGGCACGTGGACCGTGCGGCCGATGTGCTCCGTCAGGGGGCGGCAGCCTCGGCAGAGCTGGTAGATGCGGACCGTGTCGATCTCCATGTCGATGGTGCGGCGGACGACGTTTCGTACCTTGGCTCGGATGGGGGCTGGGATGTCGCCCTCGAAGACGCTCTTCTGTACGTGGGTCAGGTAGGCCTTGAGGTTCTCGCGCAGCTTGCGCCGGCGCCGGTCGCTCCGGATGTCGTAGCAGACGAGGACGTACATCGGCTCACCTCATCTGGAGGGGGCTGAGCCTGTCGACCTCGGCGCCTTCGACGACGTGGGCGAGGGCGAGGGCGTCGAGCTCGAGGATGTGGGCGAGGGTGTGGCGCTCGCCGAGGCGCTCCACGAGGTGGCGGCTCCTCCAGAGGGCGCCGAGCTCCTTGAGGAAGATGGCGCGGCCTGTGCGGCTCAGGTAGACGGCGGCGGGCGGCTTGGGGGTGTCGGCTCTGGCCTCGTCGCTGCCCTCGGCCCTTGCGCCGAGGGCCTCTCGTGCGTCGGCCGTCGGGTCCTCGAAGTCGCCGGGGGTGAGCTGGCGGCGGTTGATGAGGCGGAGGACGAGGCGGTCGATGACCAGCGGCCGGTAGGGCTCCATGAGGTCGAGGGCGAGGGAGGGGCGGCCGCGGCCGGGGTCGTGGAGGGCGCCGAGCCAGGGGTCGAGGCCGGCCTTGCGGGCGGCCGTGTCGAGGCGGGAGCAGAGGATCGTGTAGCCGAAGGAGAGGCAGGCGTTGATGGGGTCGCGCGGGGGGCGCCGGTTGCGGCCGCGGAAGGTGAAGGCGGGGTTCGCGACGGCCCTGGCGAAGCCCTGGAAGTAGAGGGCAGCGCCGGAGCCCTCCACGCCGCGCAGGGACTCGACGGAGGCGGCCTTCTTGGGGCGCGCGACGGCGTGGCGCAGTCCCACGATGGCGCCGTCGAGGCCGGGGTCGGGGGGGCGCTCGCGGCGGGCTCGCTGGAGGAGGGCTCGTTGGTTTCTCAGCTTGGCCTCGACGAAGCGGCGGGCGATAGCGAGGCAGGTGTCTGCGCTCCCGAGGGCACGATACTGGGCCATTCGCCTGAGGGCGTTCGACGACTCCGCCGCCACGAGGCGGCCGCGGTAGCGCCCGCGCCCGTCGAAGTAGAGGACATCGACGCCGGCCTCGAGGAGGAGGTGGCGGGCGCCTGGGGTGAGGCCGGTCTTGCCGTAG
>CAZEHU010000308.1:0-4651 GCA_964511605.1 uncultured Myxococcales bacterium | reverse complement strand
GGAGGCGAATCGCTGCCTGTACTGCGAGGACGCACCGTGCACGGCGATCTGCCCGACCCACATCGACATCCCGGCTTTCATCCGGAAGATCGCGACGGGCAACCTCTGGGGCTCGGCCCGCAGCATCTTCGAGAGCAACATCCTGGGCATGAGCTGCGCGCGCGTCTGCCCCGTCGAGGTGCTCTGCGTCGGTGACTGCGTCTTCCACTCGATGGATCAGCCGCCCATCCAGATCGGCAAGCTCCAGCGCTACGCCACCGACATCGCCTACGAAGAGGGCTGGCGCTACTTCGAGGCCGGGGAGCCGACGGGCAAGAGCGTCGGGCTCATCGGCGCAGGTCCGGCCTCTCTCGCCTGCGCCCACGAGCTCCGGCGGCGCGGCCACGCCTGCACGATCTACGAGAAGCGCGGAGTGGTCGGCGGGCTGAACTCCACCGGCGTCGCGCCCTACAAGATGCGCGCGGATCGCTCCCTCGACGAGGTGGAGTGGATCCTCGGCATCGGCGGCATCGACATCGAGGCCGGCGTCACCATCGGAGAGGACGTGGCTCTCGAGGATCTCGAGGCACGCCACGACGCGATCTTCTGCGGCTTCGGGTTGGGAGCGGACTCCTCGCTCGGCGTCGAGGGCGAGGACCTCCGGGGTGTGCGCGGCGCGGTCGACTGGATCGAAGCGATGAAGCTCGGAGAGGTGGACCTCGAGGGTGTGAAGACCGCCCTCGTGCTCGGTGGCGGGAATACCGCCCTCGACGCGGTCCGAGAGCTCCAGATCCTCGGTGTCGAGACGGTCTACATGATCTACCGCGGCACCGAAGAGCGCATGAGCGGCTACGCCCACGAGTGGCACGCTGGCCGGGTGCAGGGCATCCGCGCACGCTGGCAGACGCAGCCCATCGCTTTCGAGGGCGAGGGGGGCCACGTCACGGGCGTCCGCTGCGTGAGGACGGACGACGACAAGCGGCCCATCGAGGGGTCCGAGCACGTGGTGGAGGGCCAGCTCGTGCTCCTGGCCCTCGGTCAGGGCAAGCTCGGCAGCCTGGTGGCGGGCCTCGACGGGGTCGAGGTGGGCTGGGGGCGTATCATCACGGACGACGATCAGGCCACCGGTCGACCAGGCCTCTACGCCGGTGGCGACTGCGCCAACGGCGGCAAGGAGGTCGTCAACGCGGCGGCGGAGGGCAAGCGCGCCGCCGAGGCCATGGACGCCTGGCTCCAGGCCGGCGGGGGACAGTGAGATGCCGAACCTCTGGACCAATTGCGCGGGCATCGAGTCCCCGAACCCCTTCTGGTTGGCCTCGGCGCCGCCGGCCAACTCCGGTGCCCAGGTGCAGCGGGCTTTCGATCATGGCTGGGGCGGGGCGGTGTGGAAGACCCTCGGCACGCCGATCCAGAACGTCTCGAGCCGCTTCGGCGCCGTCCACTACAAGGGCACGAAGGCCATCGGCTTCAACAACATCGAGCTGATCACCGATCGCCCGCTCGAGGTGAACTTCCGCGAGATCTACGAGACCAAGAAGGCGTACCCGAAGCACGCTGTCATCGTCAGCCTCATGGTGGAGACCAAGGAGGAGTGGAAGGACATCATCAAGCGCTCGATCGACGCGGGCGCCGATGGCCTCGAGCTCAACTTCGGCTGCCCCCACGGGATGTGCGAGCGAGGCATGGGCTCCGCCGTTGGCCAGGAGCCCACGGTCAACGAGCGCATCACGTCCTGGGCCGTCGAGTACTCCTCGGTGCCGGTGCTGGTGAAGCTGACGCCCAATGTGGGCGACATCAACCCCCACGGCCTCGCCGCCCAGGCCGGCGGTGCCCAAGGTGTGAGCCTGATCAACACGATCAAGAGCATCATCGGCGTGGACATCGACCGCTTCGTACCCGAGCCGCGGGTCGGGACCCGATCCTCCAATGGCGGCTACTGCGGTCCGGCGGTCAAGCCGATCGCCCTGCACATGACGGCGCAGCTTGCGCGCAACCCGGCCTTCCACCTCCCGATCAGCGGCATCGGCGGCGTGAGCTCCTGGCGGGACGCGGTCGAGTTCCTCCTCCTCGGCGCCACGAGCGTGCAGGTCTGCACCGAGGTGATGCTCCGCGGCTATCGGGTCGTGGAGGATATGATCGAGGGCCTCGAGCGGTACATGACCCGCCAGGGCTTCGAGACCATCGACCAGATGGTCGGCCGCGCGATCGGCGGGTACAGCGAGTGGGGGGACCTCGATCTGAACTACGAGACGATCGCCAAGATCGACGCGGATTCGTGCATCGGCTGCTACAACTGCGTCGTCGCTTGCCACGATGGCGCTCACCAGTGCATCGATCCCCCCTCGAACGGCAGCCGTGTGCCGGCGGTAGACGAGGACGAGTGCGTCGGCTGCAACCTCTGCCAGATCGTCTGTCCGGTGCCGGGCTGCATCGACATGGTCGAGGTGGACAACGGCTGGTCGCCCGCCACCTGGAATCAGCACCTGACCGACCAGGCTCCGCTGAGGCCGAAGAAGGGTGCGCACTGATGACCTCGAGGCCCGGCGGCTGATGGGCGCTCGGCTCTCCTGATGCGGCTCGGGCTCCAGCGACGCCGGCCGCGCCCATGAGGGGCTCCCGCGCGGGAGGCGGGCGCCGGAGCTCCGAGCGCCTCGACGAGATCCTCGATGTCCTCATCCGGATGATGCAGGGCGACTTCGACGTCGAGCTCGAGATCGGGGAGCGGGGCGACGTCTTCGATGGCATCGCGGCGGGTCTCAACATCACGGCGGAGGAGCTGGGGTTCCGCAGCCGAGAGTTGGAGACCCAGCGGGAGTTCCTGCGGGCGATCTTCGAGTCGGCCGCCGAGAGCCTGATCGTCTGCAAGGACGACGGCGCGATCATCGACGTCAACGGCTTTGCCTGCGTGGCGCTGGGCTACTCTCGAGACGAGCTCCTCTCGATGAGCGTCTCCGACCTCCAGGTGGGGATCGAGCCCTTCGACGTGATCGGGGCCCTCGAGCGCGGACACGCCGTGACCGTCGAGGGCATCCACCGGCGCAAGGATGGCACCGAGTTCCCGGTCGAGGTGCGGGTGGGGCGGGTGGCGCTCCCGGATCGGGGCGTCGTCCTGGCCATGGCCCGCGATATCTCCGAGCGACGACAGGCCGAGCGGCTCCGGCGGAGCTTCGTCGAGCGGGTGGAGGAGGCCCAGGAGGAGGAGCGCCGGCGCGTCAGCCATGAGCTCCACGACGCGTTGGGGCAGGTGCTCACGGCCCTCAGCGTCCAGGTCAAGGCGCTGGAGGCTCGCCTCGCTCCCCACGGTCTCGAGGCCGAGGTCGCGCCCCTCAAGGAGCTGACCGAGGTAGCGATCACGGAGACGAGCCGGATGGCCCGCCGCCTCCGTCCTCCGGCGCTGGACGAGCTGGGGTTCGTCGCGGCGCTCGAGGGCCACGCGGAGACCTGGTCTCGCCTCAACGACCTCGACGTGGACGTGCTGGTCCACGGCCTCGACGAGGAGGAGCGCCTGCCGACGGCGGTGGAGACGGCGCTCTATCGCGTGGCCCAGGAGGCGCTGTCCAATGTCGCCAAGCATGCGGACTGCTCTACGGCCAGCGTCGTCATCGACTGCCAGCCCCAGCGGGTCCGCCTCCTGGTCGAGGACGATGGTCGGGGCTTCGAGGTGGATTCTCGCACGGGGCTCGCCGATGATGGGGAGGGCCTCGGCCTCGCGGGCATGCGGGAGCGGGCGGCGCTCCTCGGGGGGCGGGTCGACTTCGAGTCTCGCCCCGGCCAGGGCACGACCGTATCATTCACCCTTCCCCTCCAAGAGCCTCGATCATGAGTACCCGAGTCCTGATCGCCGATGATCACGCGATGCTCCGCGAGGGGCTCCGGCTCCTCATCGATGCCCAGGAGGACATGAGCGTCGTCGGCGAGGTGGCCGACACCACGAGCGTCGTCGACGCGACGCGCAAGACGGAGCCGGACGTGCTCCTCCTCGACATCTCGATGCCGGGGGGCGGCGGGCTCTCCGCGATCGATGCCCTCCGCGCC
The DNA here is from genome assembly GCA_964511605.1 of uncultured Myxococcales bacterium. GTDB lineage: Bacteria > Myxococcota_A > UBA9042 > PHBI01 > JACKFB01 > CAZEHU01. The sequence continues at coordinate 637 of CAZEHU010000308.1, read as the reverse complement.
TCCGGCCTCTCGCCGCGGGTGCTGGTGCTCACGATGCACGAGCAGGCCGCCTACCTCCGCCAGGCGATGGCCAAGGGGGTGAGCGGCTACCTGGTCAAGCGGGTCGCTTCCGAGCAGCTCATCCAGGCGATCCGCGCCGTCCGCGAGGGGCGCATCCACATCGACGCGACGATCCAGAATGGCGACAGCCGCGCCGTGCTCGACACCAACCCCGAGTGCCGCGAGCTGCTCGAGTCGCTCTCGCCCAGGGAGCGAGAGGTGCTCCTCCTCGTCGCCGGGGGGCATACGAACCAGGAGGCCGCTGAGCGACTGGCGATCTCCGTCAAGACCGTCGAGGGCTACCGAGCCCGCGTGATGCGGAAGATCGGCGCGCGCAACCGCGCGGATCTCGTGCGCTTCGCTATCGAGGTGGGCTGGCTCGATCGCCCCTGAGGGGGCTCCCCGAACGCCGGATCCTCATCCGAAATGGGGTGTTCGGAACGTCGAACGGCTGCCCCCCCCTTTTCGTGGAAGCCGAATCCAATTCCGCCTGGAAATTGAAATTATTGGCCTTCGCCTGCTGTGTGGCTGCCATCCAACACTGGATCGAGACCGAGGAGGGTCACGAGGTCTGGGTGCTCGACGGCCAACCCTACTT
>CAZEHU010000307.1:0-4662 GCA_964511605.1 uncultured Myxococcales bacterium | reverse complement strand
CGGTCGGGCCCTTCGATGGATCTTCGCGCCTCGAGCGAGCTGGCGATGCACCTCGAGTGCTACCGCCAGCGCCCGGACATCGGGGCGGTGGTGCACGCCCACCCCCCGGTGGCCACCGCCCTGTCGGTGGCGGGCATCAGCCTGGCCCACTGCCTCATCCCCGACACCATCCTGGCGTTCGGCCTCGTGCCCACGGCGCCCTACGCGACCCCCGCCAGCGACGAGGGCCTGCGCTCGATCCGCGAGCTGGTGACCCGCTTCGACGCGATGGTGCTCGAGCGCCACGGCGGCCTCACCGTGGGCGCCTCGCTGCTCGCCGCCTACTACAACCTCGAGAAGCTGGGGCAGGTGGCGGAGATCACGCGCACGTTGACCTGCTTCTCCTCGAGGCTGCCGACCCTCGTCACCACCGACTCCTGCAGGACCCGCAGGAGCCGGACCTGGGCCTGGGGGCTCAGCTCCGCGACCTCGTCGAGGAAGAGCGTGCCACCGTCCGCCTGCTCGAAGCGCCCAGGGCGGCTCTGGCTGGCCCCGGTGAAGGCGCCCTTCACGTGTCCGAAGAGCTCGCTCTCGAGGAGGGACTCCGGCACGGCACCGCAATTGAGGGCGACGAAGGCCCCGCTCGCCCGCCCGGAGGCCTCGTGGATCTCACGCGCCACCAGCTCCTTGCCGGTGCCGCTCTCCCCGAGGATGAGCACCGTGACGTCCGTGCGCGCCACGCGCCGGACGCGCTCGAAGATCTCGAGGCTCGCCCGAGAGCGCCCGACGAGGCGTCCGAGGCCCTGCTTCGAGCGCGTGAGCTCCCGCTCCCGCTCGTGGCAGGCGCTGCGGTAGGTGCTGACCGCCTGCTCGAGCGCACGCATCAGGCGCGGCCGCTCGAGGGGCTTGGTCTGATAGTCCGAGGCGCCGAGGCGCATCATCTCGACGACCGCCTCCGTGCCGCCGTCGCTCGTGACGACGATCACCGGCGGTGAGGGATCCATGTCGCGGAGACGGCGCATCACGTCGACGCCGGACATGGCGCCGAGCTCGAGGTCGAGGCAAATGGCATCCGGCGCTCGGTAGCGGAGGGCGTGGAGCATCGCCGGTCCGTCGACAAAGGCCTCCGGCTCGTAGCCGGCCCGCTCGAGCCAGCGCGAGAGCTGCGCCCTGAGGGCAGGGTCGTCGTCGACGACGAAGATGGTCGATGGGGTCATCGCTTCGCCGGGCTCCCAGGAGGGTTCCCGCTTCCTTTGCCGGGCATCGTGGGGGATCCTCTTCTCCCGGGTCAACAGACACCGACGGAGGGAGCGCCGATGCCCCGAGACGATCCAGCCAGCTCCTCGATCCTGGTGGTGGACGATGCCCTGATGGTGCGGGAGATGCTCAGCCGAAGGCTGGCTCGGCGAGGCTTCGAGGTGAGCGGCGCAGCCAGTGGCCGAGAAGCCCTCGCCCACTGCGCGGAGCGCTCGCCCGACCTGATCCTCATGGACGTGCGCCTGCCGGACCTCGACGGACTCGAGGTCACGCGCCGCCTCCGTGCCGGCGGCGCGGCCCCGAGCCCCCTCATCCTGGCCATGAGCGGCGACGCCGAGGACGAGGATCGACAACGGGCCCTCGCCGCAGGGGCGGATGGGTTCGTCGACAAGGCCCTGCCCTTTCCGGCGCTACTCGAGGCGATCCGCGCGGCGCTGGAGGCGAGCTGAGCGCTCCGCTTCCCTCAGACTGAGCGCGAGCTGCTCGCAGCCGTAGCGCAGCTCCACGAGGGCCTCCGATTGGCCTTCGAGGACCTGGGAGCGGCCGAAGCGCTCGAGCTTTCGGGTCGCGGCGAGCGCGGCCGTAGGGCCGAAGAGGCCGACGAAGCCTTTGAAGCGGTGGGCGGCCTCGCGCAGGGCACGGCAGTCCTGCGCCTGGACTGCCGTAGCCAGCTCGACGAGAGCTCCCCCGTGCTGCGCGAGGAAGATCTCGATCGCGTCGAGGAGATCCTCCTCGTCCTCCTGGAAGAGGGCGAGCAGCTCCTCGGGGCTGACTCGCTCTTGGGGGCGGATCGGCGAGGTGGCGTTCAGGTCCGGCGGCTCGGGGCCAGGGCGGCCCGGGCCGGCCGGAGCGCTGACACGCTCGATCTCACGGAAGAGCTGCTCGCGGCTCAGGGGCTTGGCGACGTAGCCATCCATGCCCAGGGCCAGGCAGCGCTCACGCTCCCCGGGCAGAGCATGGGCGGTCACCGCGACGATGGGGACCCGGGCCAGGGTCTGGTCCGGGAGCGCTCGGATGGCGGCGGTGGCCTCGACGCCGCCCATCACAGGCATCTGCAGGTCCATGAGCACCACGTCGAACCTCCAGTCGAGCAGCTCGAGGGCCTCGGCCCCGTGGGCGGCCTCCACCACCTCGTGGCCCCAGCGCTCGAGCAGCCTGCGGGCGAGCTCCAGGTTCACATGCCAGTCGTCCACCAGGAGGATGCGGAGCGCTCGGCGAGGAGCGAGCGCCTGTTTGGCTACGCTGCCAACATCATGGCCACTTGGAGGGCCACCGCTGAAGACCGCGTCGAGCGCCCTGGCGAGGTCCGCTCGGGCGGGCGGCTTGCGCAGGACCTCACGGATTCGCGCCGCCTCCAGGGCCTCCGAGGAGAGGGTCGGAGCGTGGGCATCGGCGAGCAGGAGGAGGGGCACCCTCCCGTTGCTGGCCTCGTGGACGGTGGCCCCGGCGGCCGCCAGATCGCCCTCGACGAGGCGTGCATCCAGCAGGACCACGGTGCTGCCGCTCGCAGGCTCGTCGGACCGGAGGCGTGCGACGACTGCCTCGAGGCTTCCGAGCGCCTCGACCTCCGCGCCTGCTGCTCGTAGCACCCGAGCGACCGCCTGCGCGAGCTTGTTGTGGGCACAAGCGACGAGGGCTGCGATCCCCTCGACCGGGAGGGGGGCGGCGACGAGGTCGGCGGGGGTCTCGGCGCCCTCCATGGGCAGGACGACCCGGAAGAGCGTGCCGAGCCCTTCTCGGCTCTCCACCGTGATGCTGCCCTCCATCGCCTCCACGAGCTGACGGCAGATGGTCAAGCCGAGGCCCGTGCCCCCGTAGCGTCGGGTGGTGGAGTCGTCGGCCTGCTGGAAGGCGCCGAACACCGCGTCGAGCCGGTCCGCGGGGATGCCGATCCCGGTATCCGCCACCTCGAAGCTCACGCGGGCCAGGTCCCCGGCCTGCGCTCGCGCCCGCACCGCGATGGCGACATAGCCGGTCTCCGTGAACTTGAGGGCGTTGCCGACGAGGTTGGTGAGCACCTGCCTGAGGCGCGCGGCGTCGCCGAGCACCGCCTCGGGCAGGTCGGGATCGAGGTCGACCACCAGCTCGAGGCCGCGCTCGTGGGCGCGTACGGCGAACGCAGCGGCGACCCCCTCCACGCAGGTCCGGAGGGACATGGGCTCCCGCTGCACGCTCACCTGGCCCGACTCCCCCTTGGCGATATCGAGCACGTCGTCGATGATGCGCCGGAGGTTGCCGGCGGACTGATCGACCAGCGTAAGCATGTGGCGACCGTCGGGGCTGAGCTCGGTCTCGAGCACGAGCTGCGTGAGGCCGATGATGCCGTTGATCGGCGTGCGGATCTCGTGGCTCATGTTCGCCAAGAAGGCGCTCTTCACACGGTGGGCATCCTCGGTCCTTGCTTTTGCGGCCTCGAGCTCGGCCAAGGTGTCGGCTAGCTCGGCGACCCGCTTGCGCTCCACGCGCGCGGTACGCGCCTCGCTCTCCAGGGCGCGGGTCGCACGCACGTCGCGGGCGACCAGCACGTAGGCGACGGGCTCACCGTGCTCGGCGACCACCGCGGAGAGCGTGACGTGAGCCGGGACCCGCTGGCCCCGCAAGGTGCGCAGCGTGGTCTCGAGGGGCTGCGGCCCCTTCGCGACGGCACGTGCCTGCAGGCGCTCGAGGCCGCGGTCGAGCCCGTCGTCGTCGAGCAGGGAGCGGACCCGGGTGCCCTCGAGGGTCTCCCCGGCGCGCGCGAGGAGCTCGATGGCGGCGCGGTTGGCGCTGCGTACGAGGCCGTCGGGATCGAAGACCACGAGGGCATCGACCAGGCTGTCGTAGATGCTCTGGGTGAAGAGGCGCTGCTCCCAGAGGCGGAGGGCTGCGGCCTCCTGGGCGTCCAGGTTCTCACCGAGCTGGTCGGCGAGGAGGTCGAAGGCGCACGCCAGGTCCGCGAGCTCGTCGTCGCCGTCGAGGCGCATGCGCCGAGCGAGGTCGCCGCTGCCGAAGGCCCTGGCCACCTCCAGGAGCCGCTCGAGGCGTGCCTGGCGCCGGCGCCAGCGGACGTAGACGGGCCCGGCGACCAGCAGCACGAGGACCACGGCGAAGAGCACGGCGAAGAGCGCGGGACCCGCTATGGAGGCGAGCGGCAGCGTTGCGGGGAGCATCACGATGTCCGTGCATAGCCCGGCGAGCCGAGGGACGCCACCAGGACCCGCGGCCTCGACGAGCCCGGGGAGGGGGGGCTCGTCGAGGCCGAGGTGCCGCCGGACCTGGTGCGCGAGAGGGGGAGGGCTGATCCGAGCGGCGGGTCGAGGGGTGCCGAGCTGCTGGGTACTGCTAGGCTCCTAGGCCCTGAAGACGGCGGCGGCGGTGGCCAGCAGGCGGAGGGGACGGGAAGAGTGGGCCGGGGCTGCCGGGACCATCTCGTCCACGGGCGCCTGG
>CAZEHU010000306.1:0-4671 GCA_964511605.1 uncultured Myxococcales bacterium | reverse complement strand
ACGCCCTCGAGGTGGGCCGGGAGCCGGACCTGCTTCTCCAGGAACGACGCGCTCTCGTCGGCGGTGGAGAAGTCGGGCAGCAGCGGCTCGGGGCCCGGGAGCCGGAGCGAGACGACCCACCAGCGCCCGGAGCGGGCTTCGACCGGCGCGAGCCGAACCTGGCCCCACCGCTCGAGGCAGAGGTCGACGCCTTCCACCTCGAGGCCGGCGACCACATCACGCGCACGCTGTGACAAGCTGCGTTCGTCGTCACCGCTCGGGTCGACGGCGAGCGAGCCGACGTCCACTCCTACGACGCAGGGGTGGAGGCGGATCACGATTCGCCGGCGCTGCACTCGCTGGGCGAGGGCGCCGAGGTCAGCTACCGCCTCCTCGCTCTCGGGATCCCAGATCCCGTCCCGGATGCCGCCGTACTCGGCGGGGACAACGAGCGTGTCGCCAGGACGGACGGACTCGGGGTCATCGACGATCGCGCTGTCATCGCCCCGCCACACCACCGCCGGGAGCGCGTCGTCGAGTCGCCGGAGCTCAGGGGCGCCTCCGCCCTCTACGTCGGCCACGTCTCCCGTGGCCTGGCCGGCGAGCCAGGCACGGGCCTCCCAGATCGGCAGCGACAAGGCCTCGAGGCTGCCTGGAGGACACGTCGCCACAGCGGCGACGGCAGCCTCTGGATCGGAACCTAGGAGCTCCTCGTTGAGGTCCGCCCGCCACACGATCTGGACCTCCGGTGCGCCTCGCTCCAGGCCGTGGAGCCAAAGCGAGACATCCGGGTCCGCGTGGGGTGTGGGCCGCGTCTGGGCCCAGAGGTCGAGGTGGGTCCGCAGGAGTACGGGGGCACGGGGGCGTGGTGCCAGGAGGCTTCGGGCGTCGTCGGGTGTCGACATCGCCCGGATGCCGAAGTCCACGCACTCCTGTGCATCGAGCCAGGCCCACGTCGCCGCCAGGCCCTCGCCGTAGATCGGGTCCTCCTCGATGAGGCTGTCGCTTCGGGCGAGGATGATCCCTGCCGCCGTTGCGCCCGACTCGCTCATCTCTCCCGCCCGGTCGACGCGGCCGAAGCGCTGCTCGAGCGCGTCGAGGCTGGCGCACTCGGTGACGAGGGCGTCGAAATCGAAGTCGGCTCCTGCCTCGACGCATTGTGTGGCGACGACGACCAGGGGGGCGGCATCTGGGTCTCGGATGCGCCCCGTCGCGAGGCGGGCGCGGTGGTCCGCGAGCTGGGCGTCCCGGTCCGCGGGCCGGCAGCGGCCCGTGAGGACCAGGGTATCGACACCTCGGATTTGCGCCTCGACGAAGCGAGCGGTGGCCACGCGGTTGACCACCACAGCCACGGTTCGGTGGCCATCCTCCACGAGCTCCAACGCAGCCGCCGCGGCGACCTTGGCGAGCTGCCGCCTGCGACGCTCCTCGCTCCCTCTGACCTCCACGGCTCGCAGCTCACAGGGCTTGCGAGCCGAGAGCCGGCGCGCGAGCACGGGGTGCTCGACGTCGGGACCCTCGAGGCGGAACGGGGTCTCGGCGCTCTCCCCCGGCGTTGCGGACATCTGCACTACCTGCCAGCGAGGGGGAAGGAGACCGACCGCTGGCCGGTAGTGCCCGCCGATGGCATCGAGGGTCTGCTTGAAGGGCTCCGAGAGGTGGACCTCGTCGAGGAAGATCGAGGTATCGTGGCCGAGGAGTCCAGCGTGGATCGGCCTCGCTCCCTCGCTGACGCCGTAGCCACGGAAGAGGAGGCGGGAGCCGACCTGGTCCACCGTCGAGGCACCGAGGACGATCTGGGCAGGGCTCCGTGCCCAAGCATCGTCTCGGGCGATCCCTCCACGGAGCTGGATGGCGAGGACCGGCTCCTTCGAGCCCGAGAGGGCCCGCAGCCTCTCAGCCACCTCCGCGAGGATGCCATCCTTGGCGGATCTGATCTTCGCCGCGATGTCGCGAGCACGCTCGTAGGCCTGGTCCACGACGACGCGACGGTCGACGACGAGGAGCGTTCGGCGTGGGAAGCGGTTGCCCTCGTCGCTTGCGAGGAGGAAGGTCGCGATGTCCATCACGGCGGTCTTGCCACTGCCGGTCGGGAGGTCGAGGAGGGAGGGGAAGCGTCCCTGCTCGAAGGCGAGCTGGGCCAGCCTCTGCTGCCACGGGAAGGGGCGAAATGGCGGCTTCCCCTCCACGCTCCAGAGCGCCTCGAAGAACTCCCCGAAGCGCTCGGGTCCGAGGGTGGTCATAGTGCCTCCGAGGTCGAGCAAGGTCGGAACAGCCCGAGGCCGAGGTGTCGGCCTGCGCCCAGGACGAGCGGTCCCTCCACGGCCCGCTCGAAGGTCAGCGAGGCGTGGACGAGCACGCGGCGAAAGCGCCGGGGCCCCTTGCGACGGGGATAGGGCGGGAACTCGGTGGCCGGCGAGGAGCCGGGGACGAGCGGTGCGAACCCGATGGCGACCCGGGTCGGCGGAGGGAACCCCTGGCGCTGGCAGGCGGCCACGAGGGTGTCCTTCGCCCGCTTCTCGGCGCGAGCCACCGCGTCGGGACTCCGCGAGTGGAGCTTGCCCGGGTTGCGGTCGAGGGCGACCGGGGTCACCGAGTCCCAGGTCTCGGAGGCCCGGGTCCAGGTGCTCGCGCGCAAGGACGCACGCTCCGAGGGCTCCGACTGGTAGTCCAGCGTCCACAGCCCCGCGCTCCCCATTCGAAGCTCGAATTCTGCGTCCCGTCGCCACCGAGCCAAGGCCGTCAGGACGCGCGCGCGAGCTTCCTCGTCGACTCCGCGGGGGAGCGCGATGCCCACGCCCATGAGATCTCCGGTGGCGAAGCGGTGCCCCACGAAGGGCAGGGGTAGGAAGAGGGCGTGGGGTCGGCTCGAGGGTCGTCCGTCTGTTGCATGTCCGCTGAGGAGCTCGGGCACAGGCTCCTCGGCGTGCGCGAGGATAGAAGCGCGGAAGGTCTCGGCGAGCGTGGCTGTCGCCTTCATCGGGAGCCGTGGACCCGCGGAGCGGCTCAGCACGATCAGGTCCGGCGCGTAGATGGAGCTCGGCTCATCGGGCGCGGGCTGAACGCTCGCTCGCCGGTAGGGCTGCTTCCGATGGGGGAGGACCCGTGGCTCGACGCCCTGATGGAGCTCGAAGGCGTCGTCGAGCGCCCGGAGCTGACCGGGCCCGGGGACGCGCAGCATCTCCCGGCCGCGGTCGTCGGGCTCCCAGGTCGGCTGCGCGTTGCCGACGACGAGGGCGCAGGTCACGAGCGAGCTGCTGTGGCCTAGGCGCGGCACGCGCGCTGTCAGGTCGTCGAGGGCTCGCCACACCGGATCGGGCGGCGGCTCGGACCAGAGGAACACGACGCGAGGGTCTTCGGGGATCGCGGCCGGGAACGTGCGAGCCTGGCGGTTCCGGCCCTGCGCGAACAGCTCCCGCGCCTTCTTCATCTCCCCCTTTCCGTTCTTCCCGGCCGTCGCCGCCGGCTTCCCGGCGAGACGAGCGAGCCGCTTGTCGAGCGCCTTCGCAGCCTTTGCGCGGGACTTGTCGGTACCGGACGGCGAGCGCGCCGCCTCCCACTCCCCATGGGCCTTCGCCTGCTCGCCATGGGATCCCACGAGGATCGCGTCGTTGACGGGGACGAAGTAGGTCGGCACGTCCCGATGCGAGGCAGGCGACGCTTGGATCGAGGGCGGGCCCTGGACCTCCAGCCACTCGAGCGCCTCGCGCTCCCCAGGGGGGAATCCCCGCGCGGCCGAAGCATCTACCAGGGCCGAGTAGAGCCGAGCCGGGTGCGGCGGCCACTCGGCTCGGTCGCGGTCATTGTGCTCACAGGCGGAGTACCGGCCCGCCAGCAGGTGGACGGCGATGCCCCACATCAGCCCGCCTCCTCTCCGTGACCCTGCATCTCCAGCGCGCGGCTCCGGCGGATCAGGTCAGCGAGCTTGGGGGCTGCCGTGAGCTGAACCACGTCGCGCTCCCAGACCAGGCCATGGCGGGCCGCCTCCTGCGCGGCGGCATGGACCAGGGCCATGGCGTCGTCACCATCGAGCCGGTACTCCCCCTGGATGTCGCCGTCGCGGCCCACGAGCTCGAGAGCCATCGGCCCCTCGGGGACGAGGTGGCAACGGGAGCGGAAGAAATAGCCCTCGTCCCGGCCCAGCGCCATCGCCGCGAGACCGAGGGCGGCGAGGGCCGTGTGGGCTGCATCCTCGGCGGCCGCGCGTGCCTCTCGTCCGATCGGCTCACCCGACGTGGTCGTCGGGAACATGAGGCGACGGAGCGCGGTGAGCGAGAGGACCGAGGTGTGGAGGGCGTAGTCGACCGTGACGCCGCCGGATCGCTCCTCGATCGAGGGCGCGACGTTCCCGTGGTTGATCCCGGAGGGCTTCCCGGCCTCTCCCTTCTTGCCGTACTTCCTCGCTTTGCCCTTGTCGGTCGCCGCCGCGTCCGGATCGAGGGTCCACAGCTCCTGCCGGTCCGCGGCCTCGTAGACCGTGGCAGCGGCGACCTGGATGCCCATTGGATCCAGTCGACTCGCTGCCTTCACACCTGGCTCCGCATGGACCCCGACCACCTCGGAAGCGATGGCACGAGTGAACTTGGAGCCGAGGCCGCGCTTGGGCCCGGTGGAGTCCCAGACCCCGAAGACGAGCGCGGTCGGGCACCACCGGTAGAGCGGCGCCGCGTGGTCGGGACGTGCGATGGTCAT
>CAZEHU010000305.1:0-4672 GCA_964511605.1 uncultured Myxococcales bacterium | reverse complement strand
GCCAGACTTCGAAGCGAGGCTCTTGAGGTGGCGCAGGTACTCGACGAGATCGAGGGTGAACCCGATCGCATAGACCTTGACGCCGAGCTCCTTCGCGGCGGCGACCGCCGACTCGACCCGCGCCTCCGCTTTGCGTGGGCGGTTGTTCTTGCCGTCCGACATCACGAGCAGGATCTTCCGGCGCGGCAGGTTCTCCGCCTGGCCGATCTTGTCGTCGATGACCTCCTTGACGCGCTTGTAGATCGGCGGGGCGATGACGTCGGCGCGGGCGCTGTCGTCGATGGGGGGGCGGGCCCGCTTGGACTCGACGCTCTCGGCGGCGCCTGAGTGGCCCTCGGTCCAGTCCTCCACCATGCGGAGGCCCTTCTCGTCGACCGTGAAGATAGAGACCTTGTCGGAGCCCGAGAGCTTGCGGATGAGGTTGCCGAAGCCTGACTGCTCGAGCTTGAAGACGTCGGGCTCGGTCTCGCCGCCCTCCTCGACGTCTGCTACCGACCAGGACGCATAGGAGCGATGCGCGGACATCACGATGGCGATGCCGACCCACTCCTTGGCCTCCTCGGCGGTCTGGATCTCCAGGGTCGCCGGCACCTCTTTGTCGTCGAGGATGATGGTGACGCTCTCGGGATCGAGGCCGCTGATGACCCCCTGATCCTCGTCGAGGAGGTCGGCGTGGATCATGATCACGCCGTTGTCGACGAAGTCCTTGCCCTCGACGAAGTCCACCTGGAGCCGCGCTCCGGCGTGGGCCGGGCTTGCCACCGCGAGGAGGGCCACCGCTCCGGTCAGCGCCGGGATCGAGGCCGCGGCCACGGCGCGGCCGAGCATAAGCCCCGCGGCGAGAGGGGCGGTCGGGGGGGTCCGCCGATCGGTCGGCACGCGTCCTCCTGTTGAAGGCGTTGAGCGTCGAGCGGGGATGATAGATCCGGGGTTGCGGGCTGGCCAGTACACCTCCCCCAAGCCCCGCGCACATCCGGCCCTATCCCTTCAGCAGCGACGAGTCCGCACGGGCCATCCGGGGCCGCCGACACCGAGGCCCCCAGGGCCGAGACCGAGGGCCGCAGGCCGGATGTCGAGAGCCGCCTCCACATCCCAGACGCCGTGGGAGGTCAGGCCCCCATGAGGTGCTGGGAGGCCGGCATCCGAGGGCCGAGATTGTCACACGTTCCCGGTGTCCGGGATCGTCTTTCGCCGCGCGGACTCCACCATCACGGCCTTGTAGTTCTCTACCGCTCGGTAGCAGCGCTCCTCGGCGGTCCCCAGGATCTGGATCGCCAGGATAGCGGCGTTCTTGGCGTTGCCGATGCCGACTGTGGCGACGGGCACGCCGGGGGGCATCTGCACCGTGGCGTACAGGGCGTCCTGGCCTCGGAGGGGGCCCGAGGCGATAGGCACGCCGATGACCGGCAGGGGAGTGTGGGCTGCGACGACGCCCGCGAGGTGGGCTGCCTGCCCGGCGCCGCAGATGATCACGCGTAGCCCGCGCTCGTAGGCGGAGTCAGCGTACTCGGCCACATCGCACGGGGTCCGGTGGGCGCTCTTGACCGAGGCCTCGAAGGGGATGTCGAAGTCCCGGAGGAGCTTCGTCGCCGCCTCCATCGTGGGCCAGTCGCTGTCCGAGCCCATCAGGATGCCGACCAGGGGGATCTCGTGCATATCGTCGGTCGCCATCGCTGCCTCCTCCGCGTCGTGGCTCTGCCGGGGTCCTACCCCATGCCGGGGGTCAAGGCAGCCCGTGGCGGACGAGAACGTCCCGCTCGATCTCGAAGATCTTCTCCGGGATCTTCTCTTTGCCTGCGCGCCGTTTGTCCCCCTCCCGCTCGAAGAGATCGGCGCCGAAGCGCTCCAAGGCCTCGGCCGCGCGCACGTTCTTCACCCCCACGAGCTGAAAGCGCACCCGGCCGGCGCCGAGCTCGGGGGCTGCGTCCGGATCGACCGCCAGCACGCGGCTCAAGGCCGCGATGGTGTCGCCCGCGAAGGTCGGCTGGGTGTGGTAGCCGTCATGCCAGCCCAGCTCCCAGATGGCGTTCTCGGACACATCCCGGCTCGCGAGGCCCAGGAGCCACGCGAAGACCAGGCCACCGTAGACGATGGGCTCGCCGCTCATGGGGCCCTTGCGGGACGTCGAGTAGAGCCGATCGTAGTGCAGGGGGTGGGTGTTCATCACCCCGAAGGTCCACGGTACGTGCTCGTCGGTGATCGTGCGGCCGTTGTCGTGCACGAAGATGCGCCCGGGCTTCAGCTCGCCGAGGAGCGAACCCTCCGACGTCAGACCGGCGCTCCCGGCGCCCGCGCCGGGGACGGGGACCGGGATCGAGAGCGCCGGACGCTCGGACCACGGGAAGGACTCGCTCGGCCGGGCGCGGGCCTCCGCATCGATCGGATCGCCCGATCGCCGCGGTACGAAGATCTTCCTGACGTACTGCACGACGACGTCGCTGTCCTGGTTCATCGCCAGGGTCTCGACCGTCGCGATGCCGGGCTTGCCGACCCCGCGATCGCGGCGCTCGAGCACGCGCGTCCGGCCCGTGAGCGTATCGCCGGCGTAGGCGCCCCGTAGGAAGCGGACGTCGTAGTAGCCCAGGTTGGCGATCGCTTTCTCGCTGTCGTTCTGAACGCCCAGCGAGAGCGCCAGGTTCATCACCATGTGCGGCGCCGCGGGTAGCGAAGGATGTCCTTGGGATCGAGCGAACGCCTCGTTCAGGTACAGGGGGTTCGCCTCCATGAAGGTGGTGGCGTAGTCGATCAAGGAAGCGCGATCGAGGGTGCGACCGCGTGGGTGTACGAAGATCGCGCCCGGGACGAAGTCCTCGAGGTAGCGCCCGTACGAGCGCGTGACGATGTCGTTCATAGGGACGGGAGAGCCTGGCGCCATGGCCTCCATCGGCCCTACCTCGAGCTCCACGTAATCCTTGCTCATTCGGCTCCTCCTTGGTGATCGAGCCAGCGCTGCAGCACCTGGCGGGCGACGACTCGGAGGGCCAGGACCTCCTCGGCACCCTCGAAGATCGAGAAGACGCGCGCGTCGACGAAGTAGCGCGAGACGTCGTACTCCTCCGCGTAGCCCATTCCACCGTGGATCTGCATGGCCTCCCGCGTGATCCACTCGGACTCCCGGCTGACCCACAGCTTGACGAGCGCCGCCTCCATCTCGCCCTCGCCCTCGTCGAGGCGGCGGGCCACCTCGTAGGTCCACTGGCGGCCGGTCTGGATCGTCACGGCCATGCGGGCTAGCTTCCAGGCGGTCAGGCCGTAGTCGGCGATCGGCCTGTGGAAGACCTTGCGCTCGCGTGCGTAGCGGAGCGCGGCCTCGTAGGCCGCCTGCATCACGCCCGTCGCCCTCGCGGCGGTCTGCAGGCGCCCGCCCGCGAAGCCCGCCATCTGCCAGTAGAAGCCCTTGCCGAGGCCCTCCTCCCCGCCGATGAGTCCCTCATCGGGCACGAGGTAGTCCTCGAAGAAGACGTCGAAAGAGTGCATGCCGCGGTAGCCGATCGTGTCGATGGCTCGCCCGCTCACCTTGCCGCCGCTCACCTGCACATGCTCGAAGCTGTGGCCCTCGAAGCGCGGCTTGTCCGCCAGGAGGATGCTCAGCCCTCGATGTCCCGCCTTTGGATCGGGATCGGTGCGCGCGAGGACCATCAGGACGTCCGCGTAGCCCCCGAAGGTGCACCAGGTCTTCTGGCCTTGGAGCAGCCAGCCTCCCTCGGTGCGGGTGGCGCTGACCTTGAGGCCCGCCACGTCCGAGCCGAAGTCCGGCTCGGTGACGGCGACGGCGCAGAAGGACTCGCCGGTCGCCAGGCGGGGAAGCCAATGCGCCTTTTGCGCCTCGGTGCCGCCGGCGAGGAGCGCCTTGGACAGGATCTCTGGCCGGGTGATGAGGGAGCCGGCCACTCCAAGGCTGGCCCGGCTGAGCTCCTCGGTGACCACCACCATGCCCATATTGTCCGGCGCGTCGTCGGGCTGTAGGCCGCCATAGCGCTCCGGGATCGAGAGACCGAAGCAGCCCAGCTCGGCCACGCCCTCTCGCACCTCGGCGGGGATGAGCTCGTCGTGGCGGTGCACATGCTCCGCGACCGGCGCGACCACGCCTTCGGCGAAGCGCCGGAACTCTTTGCGCACCATCTCGCGCTCGGCGTCGAGGGCGTAGGGGCCAGGGCCCTCCTCCTCGATCACGGCCGCGAGGGCCTCGAGGGCCCCGGGCGCGAGGGTCTCGGCCACGAAGTCTCCCACCGCCGCGCGCGCCGCTCCGATCGCATCGCGGTCGAGGCCCCACGCCGCCGGCGTGGTCCCGAGCGCATCGAGCCCCTCTTTGACCGCGCCGGCCGCGAAGGTCACCGCGATGTCCGCGGCCACGGGGCTGCCGGCCCGCTCGGCCCAGCGGCCCACCGCCCGTGCCGCGGCCACCTCAGCCAGCAATCCCGCGAGCTGGAAGGCCGCCACCTGGTGCACATCGAGCCTGGCCGTGCTGATGCGCCCGTCCTCGGCGGATCGACGCGCCAGCTCGCCGGTCGCGGCCTCCGTCAGGCGCTCGAGGACGTCCACGGCAGAGGTGGCGGCAGAGAGGCTAGCGGACATGAGAGGCTCCCTGGGGTCGAAGGGCGCGAAGTATAGCCAGAGGCTCCCAGCGCTCAACGGGGATAATCCCTCCCCCGGCCCGAGAGTCAGGTCGGGG
>CAZEHU010000304.1:3666-4691 GCA_964511605.1 uncultured Myxococcales bacterium | reverse complement strand
CTGGACCCGGTGCACCCCCGACTCGAACTTCAGGTGGGCGAAGACCCGATCGCCGGAGACGAGCACGACGACCTCCTTGAAGCCGCCGATCTCGGTGGCGCTCTCGCTGATGAGGGCCACCTTCCAGCGCCGGGTCTCGGAGTAGCGCGTGTACATGCGCAAGAGGTCCGCGGCGAAGAGGCCGGCCTCGTCCCCGCCGGTGCCGGCGCGGATCTCGAGGAGCACGTTCTTCTCGTCGTTCGGATCTTTGGGCAGCAGGAGGACCTTCAGGGCGCTCTCGAGCTCCTCGATCGCCTCCTCGAGGGCCTCGATCTCCTCCTTGGCCATCTGGCGCATCTCGGGATCCTCGTCGCCGAGCAGCTCCTTGGCGCTCTCGAGCTCCGTCTGGGCGGACTTGTAGGCCTGCCAGGTCCGCACGGTCTTCGTGAGGGAGGCGTGCTCGCGCGCGAGCCGCTGGTAGACGGTCGGGTCGGCCGCGACCGAGGGATCTCCCATCTGGGAGGTCAGCTCCTCGTAGTGCCGCTCGACCTCCTCGAGCTGTCCGAACATCACAGCCTCCACCTTCCCGCGAGCGGCAGCATAGCCGCAACCGGAGCGTGCCCGAAGTCGCCCCTCTTCCCCCTGCCTCGGTGCGGGCCGTGGAGCTGGCGCGCACGCTCATCCTCTCGTGGGCCCCAGTTGGGGCCCTCGCCGATCCACCCCCCCTGCGGGGTGAGGAGGCCTGCCTACGCCTCGGCCTCGGCCGCGTCGTCGCTCTTGAGGTGCTTGGCGTACTTGCGCCGGAAGCGATCGATGCGCCCCTCGGAGTCCAGCAGCTTCTGCTTGCCGGTGTAGAAGGGATGCGTGAAGGAGGTGATGTCGCACTTGATCACGTAGTGCTCTACGCCGTCGATCTCCTTGGTATCCTTGGAGGTGGCGGTGGAGCGTGTCGCGATCTCTTCGCCGGACGAGACGTCGACGAAGACGACCGGGTGGTACTTGGGGTGGATGCCATCCTTCACGGCTTGCCTCCCTGGGCCTGAGCC
>CAZEHU010000304.1:0-3656 GCA_964511605.1 uncultured Myxococcales bacterium | reverse complement strand
GTGGTCTGCGCCGGACCGGGGGTCCCGGGGCGCAGGGCGGCGTGATGTACCGGATCGGTCCGGGGGACGCAAGCGTTCGGTCGCGCTCGGAACCTGGGGATCGCCCGGAGGTCGCCCGCGGCGGGCGCCTCCCGGGCTCGGATCGTCGCTCAGGGCTGGCCGGAGCCGGGCGAGCACCGGGCTCTGAGCGCACAGGGCGCGGGGGTCTCGATCGCATTCGATGTGCCTCGGAACGAGGGTGCATCGAGGGAGTCGGTCCAGTAGGCTCGGAGTCCTCCTCAGAGCAGAGACGACTCGCGGCATCCCCGCCGCTCCCACGCCTGCCGGCCCTGCTGCCGGCCGCCGCGCCCTCCGGGACGCGTCGCTGCTCGTCCCCCTGCCACGCTCCCTTCCTCCAGGATCCTGCCATGCACCTCGACGAGATGAAGTCCCTCGAGATCGAAGACCTCTTTGCCCGCGCCAGCGAGCTGGGCATCGAGGGAGCCCGCGGCCTGCGGCGCCACGAGCTGATCTTCTCTATCCTCAAGCGGGATGGCTCCGATGAGCCGCTGAGCGGGGAGGGGGTGCTCGAGATCCTGCCGGATGGCTTCGGCTTCTTGAGGAGCGCGAGCTCGAACTACTTCCCCTGTGCGGACGACATCTACGTCTCGCCCAGCCAGATCCGCCGCTTCAACCTGCAGAAGGGCGATACGGTCGCCGGCCTGGTCCGGCCACCGAAGGAGAGCGAGCGCTACTTCGCGCTCCTCAAGGTGGAGAGCATCAACTACGAGGATCCGGAGGTGGCCCGGACCAAGACCCTCTTCGACAACCTGACGCCCCTGTATCCGGACACGCGCCTCGAGATGGAGCACGAAGCGTCGAACATGTCGACGCGGATCATCGACCTGCTCTCGCCGATGGGCATGGGCCAGCGGGCGCTGATCGTGGCGCCGCCGCGCGCGGGCAAGACGGTCCTCTTGCAGGACATCGCCCACGCGATCTCGCGGAACCACCCGGAGGTCTACCTCATCGTCCTGCTCATCGACGAGCGGCCCGAGGAGGTCACGGACATGCAGCGCTCGGTGGACGGCGAGGTGGTGAGCTCCACCTTCGACGAGCCCGCCGATCACCATGTGCACGTGGCGGAGATGGCCATCGAGAAGGCCAAGCGCCTCGTCGAGCACAAGCGGGACGTCGTGATCCTGCTCGACTCGGTCACTCGACTCGCCCGCGCGTACAACACCGTGGAGCCGCCGAGCGGCAAGGTCCTGTCCGGTGGTGTGGACGCCAACGCCCTGCACAAGCCCAAGCGCTTCTTCGGTGCGGCCCGGAACATCGAAGCGGGGGGCAGCCTGACCATCATCGGCACGGCCCTCATCGATACGGGCAGCCGCATGGACGAGGTGATCTTCGAGGAGGGCACGGGCAATTGCGAGCTCCACCTCGACCGGCGGCTGATGGAGAAGCGCATCTTCCCTTGCCTGGACATCAACAAGTCCGGCACGCGGAAGGAGGAGCTCCTGCACGACCCGGCCACCCTGAACCGCATCTGGATCCTCAGAGAATTCCTGAATCCGCTCAACCAAGTGGACGCGATGAAGTTCCTGATCGACAAGATCGGTGCATGGGAGAGCAACGAGGGATTCCTGGAAGCGATGAGTCGGTAGGGGGCCAGCCCCTCGCGACCTGTCGTTCATGGCCCCGCCGGCCTCCCGGTGCCGGGCCTCTTGGCGCCGGGCCGCTCTGCCGCGATGGCCGCCTCGGCCTGCCCGGGCCTCTTGGCGCCGGGCCTCTCTGCCGCGATGGCCGCCTCGGCCTGCCCGGGCCTCGTCGCCGGCCGGGCCTGCTCTTGGCGGCGCTGCTCGTGGCCGCCCAGCTCCTCGGCGCGGGCGGCCCCCTCGCGTCCCCTGCGCGAGCCACTTGGGAGAGCCCCGGCGACCTGATCTACGGCACCGCCCATACCCTCGAGCAGGGGGAGTTCGAGGTGGGGCTCTTCAACCCGCTGATGTACGGCATCAGCGATCGGGTCCAGCTCTCGCTGCACCCGGTCCTCCTGCTGATCCTCGCCCCCCAGGGTGGCATCCGCTGGCGCTTCTACGACTACGGGCCGCTGCACCTCGCTGCCAACCTGGAGTCCACGTTCTCTTTCCTCGACCGCGTCGACAACGAAGGTCGCCGGGTCATCGGGGATGGGGCCTGCGGGAGTGGCTGCGGCTTCCCTGGCATCGTGCAGACGACGGTGACCGCCACCTGGGAGGCCGCCGACTGGCTGACCCTCTCTGTCGGCGGCGGCCCCGCCGTCGACTTCCGGGACTTCGCCCCTCATGCGAGCCTCACGGAGCTCCACGCTTCGGGCCAGTGGCGCTTGGGCGCAGAGGACCTCTTCATGGTGCATGCCTCCACCTACCTCGGCGGCGCGGACACCGCGGGCGGCCCCGCCGATACCGGCTCCCGCTCCAACCTGCAGGTCCTCTACGCCCACGCCTTCGGCAATCTCCGAGTCGCCGGTGGGGTCGTCCTCGGCGAGACCGTCCTTGTCACCGACGAGCCCACCGTCCGCACCCTCCCGGGCCGCGACGACGTGGTCATCATCCACGACGGCGCCACCACCAGCTTCCCCATCTTCCCGGTCGTCGACCTCTGGCTGCGGCTCTGACAGACCTCGTCGTCGAGCACCGACAGGGTCGCTCGAGCCGCCGCCGCGCGGTCGCTCCATAGGGTCTAGGTAGCCACGGCCGACAGGCTGGCGCGCCCATCCTGGGGAGGGGACCCCGGATCCGCTACACTCCCCGCGATGTCGAACCGAGCACGGGACTGGATGGCGCAGGCCGTGAGAGACCTCGAACAGGGTGAGGCCTCGCTCCGCGATGGTCGCCACGAGTGGGCCTGCTTCGCGGCCCATCAGGCTGCCGAGAAGGCCGTCAAGGCCCTCCACCTCCATGGGGGCGCCGAAGCGTGGGGCCACGTCGTCCGGACCTTGCTCTCCGATCTCCCCGAGACCCACGACGTGGACGAGCTGCTCGTCGACCGTGCGCGCGTCCTCGATGGACACTATATCCCTGCTCGCTACGCCAATGGCCACG
Source organism: uncultured Myxococcales bacterium (assembly GCA_964511605.1). Taxonomy (GTDB): domain Bacteria; phylum Myxococcota_A; class UBA9042; order PHBI01; family JACKFB01; genus CAZEHU01. The sequence continues at coordinate 594 of CAZEHU010000304.1, read as the reverse complement.
AGGAGGGGGCCCCCTTCGAGAACTACGGAGCGCTGCAGAGCGCGGAGGCGATGGAACATGCGCGCGAGATCGTGCGATGGGCGGGTGCTCGTATGGCCGGCGGACCATGAGGTCCTCTCTGCCCTGAGGGCATGGGCGTCCGACGCAGGCCGCGCCGATCCTCGCATCGAGAGCATCACGCTCATCGGCTCCTACGCACGGGGGGATTGGGGGGTGGGGAGCGACGCCGACGTCGTGGTCGTCCGAAGTGGAGGCCAGGCTCGTGGAGACTGGGTGCCTTGGCCCGATGAGGTGCCGGTGCCTTGCGACCTCATCGTGTTGACTCCCCAGAGAATGGCCGAGCTACAGCAGGGCCGGAGGCGCTACGCCCAGGTCATCGAGGCTGAGGGAGTCACCCTTTACCAGCGGGCGTGAGCGAGGGGGCCGACGGCCTCCTCGGGGGTGAAGCGCGAGATGGGGCCGGGGCCATCGGGGGAGCGGAGAGGTGGCTGCCGCCGCGATGACCCCGGCCCACCACCCGGGGGCGGGTGGCGACGGGGTGCCGGGAAGGGGCCGAGGCCAACGACGCAGGAGGTGCGCCGCTGACCCCGGCCC
>CAZEHU010000303.1:0-4697 GCA_964511605.1 uncultured Myxococcales bacterium | reverse complement strand
GATGGCAGCCTCGATGCCCTGGACCTCCTCCTCGCCGAGGGTGCCCTCTTCCTTGCGGAGGGTGGCCGCGAAAGCGACGGACTTGCGTCCATCGTCGAGGTGGTAGACCGACTGGAAGGCTGCCGTGCGCACCAGCGGGGAGGCATCGTAGAGCGCCCGCTGGATGCGGCCGGCCTCCACGTCGCCCTCCACCACCACCGCGAAGTCGCGGAAGACGGAGGGGAAGCGAGGGAGCGGCCGGTACAGGAGGTCGCGCGCCTCGGTCCGGAACCAGGCGTCCAGATCCAGCTCGAGGACCGCAGCCTGGTGCTTCACGCCCAGGGCCTTGAGCGCGAGGGGGTGCACCTCGGCGACGTAGCCCAGGTACGCCTCCCCGACCTTCAGCCGGGCCTGGCGCACCGGGTGGACCCACGGCAGGTCGACGCCCCCCTGCTCGAGCCAGGGGCTGCGGCGGCCCGCTGCCTTGCCGAGGCTGCGCGCCGTGCCCTTGAGAGCGAAGAGCAAGGCCGCCCCTTCGTTGTCGGCCGCGTCGGTGGTCGCCACGAGGGCACCGAGGGTCGTGGGCTGCACCGGCAGGTCCGGGTCGTCGGGGGCGACCTGCAGCTCGGCGCGGAAGACGCGCCCCACCTCGAAGATGCGCAGCCGCTCGTCGGTGCGAGCGTTGTCCTCGAGCAGGCCGAGCAGGTTCGGCGCCAGGTGGGTGCGCAGGGCCGGCATCTCCGTGGAGATGGGGTTCCGGAGGCGCACGCGCTCGGGGAATGCAGCGTCGAGCCGCTCCAGGAGGGGCTCGAAGCCGAAGCTGTAGGTCATCACCTCGTCGAGGCCCGCGCCCGCGGAGAGGTAGAGCTTCACGTCCCGCTCGAAGCGCTTCCAGCGCCCGGCCGCGGGCTTGGAGAGCAGCACACGCGGGGGCTGCGGCGGGATGTGGTCGTAGCCGATCGCCCGCCCCACCTCCTCGAAGAGGTCCGCCTCGATGCCTACATCCTTGGTGGCGCGGAAGGTGGGCACGGTCACCTTCAGGGTGCACTCAGCCTCGGAGCGCTCGCCCACCTCCACGTCGAAGGCCAGGCCCTCGAGGATGCGGGTCACCTGCTCCTCGGAGACGTCGACGCCGAGGTGCGCCGAGACCCGCGAGAGGCGGAGATCGATCACGGGGCGCGGGGCGTAGGGGGCCGCCACGTCCAGGAACGCGCTGCTGACCCGCACATTCGGGTCCAGCGCCATCAGCGTCAGGCAGAAGGCGCGCGAGGCGTCCTCCACCAGGTGCGGATCCAGCGACTTCTCGAAGCGCGACGATGACTCGGTCCTGAGCCCCATGCGGGTCGCGGACCGGCGGATGGTCGCCGCGTCGAAGTTTGCGGCCTCGAGCACAACGCGGGTCGTGTCGTGTCGGATCTCGGAGTTCAGCCCGCCCATGATGCCGGCGAGGGCCACGCCGCGCTCCCCATCCCCGATGAGGAGGTCGCTCGGCAAGAGCGCGTGCTCCTGCTCGTCGAGGGTGGTGAAGTGCTCCCCCTCGCGGGCGCGGCGCACCACGATCGTATCGCCCTGCACCTCGCGCCGGTCGAAGGCGTGCAGCGGGTTGCCCAGGTCGAGCATCACGAAGTTCGTCGCGTCGACCACGTTGTTGATGGCGCGGGTACCCACCCGGTGCAGGAGGGTGCGCAGCCAGAGAGGCGAGGGCGCGACCGTGACGCCCTCGAGGCAGGTGGCCGCGTAGCGAGGGCAGGCCTCGCTGTCCTCGACGCGGACGGTCAAGGGGCGGTCCTCGGTGAAGGGCACCTCGAGGGCCAGGGGCTTCAGCTCCCGGCCGAGGAGCGCTGCGACCTCGCGGGCGAGCCCACGATGCCCCCAGAGGTCGGGCCGATGGGTGAGCGACTTGTTGTCGATCTCGAGCAGGGTGTCCTGGAGGTCGATCAGCTCGCCGAGCGGTGTACCCGGGGCCGCCTCCATCTCGAGGACCATGATGCCCTCGTGCTCGTCGCTCAGCCCCAGCTCCCGCTCGCTGGCGATCATGCCCGAGGACTCGAGGCCGCGGACCTCGCGCGCAGCGATGGTGCGGTCGCCCACCGTGGCGCCCGGCAGGAGGACCGGGACCCGCTGGCCGGCGGCGACGTTCGGGGCGCCACAGACGATGAAGCGGAGGTCGCCCGGGCCCGTGGCCACGCGGCAGTGGGTGAGGTGGGTGCCCTCCACGGCCTGGGCCTCGAGCACATGACCCACCACGGCCTGGGCCGCCTCAGCGCCCACGTGGTGGACGCCCTCGACCTCGGCGACGCCGAGAGTGAAGCGATGGGCGAGCTCCTCGAGGTCCACACCCTCGAGGTCCACGTGGCGTCCGAGCCACTTGAGGGAAACCAGCATCTTCCTGCCTCCCTGGCCGCTAGCCGCGCCTGAATTGGCCGATGAAGCGCATATCGCCGCCGGCCAGGTGCCGGATGTCCTCGATCTGATAGCGCATCATCACGAGGCGGCTGAGCCCCAGCCCGAAGGCCCAGCCGGACCACTCGTCCGGGTCCAGGCCGCCGAAGCGGAGCACGTTCGGATGCACCAGGCCGCAGGGGAGGAGCTCCACCCAGCCCGAGCGCTTGCAGACCGGGCAGCCCTCGCCCGCGCAGACCTGGCACTGGATGTCGAGCTCGAAGCCGGGCTCGACGAAAGGGAAGTAGCCGGGGCGCAGGCGCACCACCACGTCCCGCTCGAAGATGCCCTCGAGCAGGGTCCTCATGGACTCGATGAGGTTGGCCACCGAGATGTCCTTGCCCACCATGAGCCCCTCCACCTGGTGGAAGGTATGCTCGTGGGAGGCGTCGGTACGCTCCTGGCGGTAGACCTTGCCCGGGAAGATGGCCCGGAAGGGGGCCTCGAGCTCCTCCATCGCCCGCACCTGGCCGTTGGAGGTGTGGGTGCGGAGGAGCGCCTCCTTGCCGTCCACCGGCTCGAGCCAGAAGGTATCCTGCATGTCCCGCGCGGGGTGATCGGCGGGGATGTTCAGGGCCTCGAAGTTGAAGAACTCGGTCTCCGCCTCGGGATAATCGAGGACGTGGAAGCCCATGCTCCGGAAGACATCCTCCACGTGCCAGGTGATGGTGGTCAGGGGGTGGAGCGCGCCGACGCGCGGCCGCTTCCCGGGCAGGGAGGTGTCGAAGTGCGGGTCGGCGCAGAGGGCCTCGATGCGCGCGGCCTCGAGGGCCTCGCGCCGGCCGGCGATGGCGCCGGTGACGGCGGCGCGCACCTGGTTGGAGACCTGGCCCACCCGCGGGCGGTCCTCCTTAGGCACGTCCCGCATATTCTTCATCAGCGCGGTGATGGCGCCCTTCTTGCCGAGATAAGCCACCTCGAGGTCGCGCACCGCGCCCTCGTCCGCCGCCTCGGCGAGCCGCCCCACCGCCTCCTCGCGGAGGGCCTCGAGCCTCTCGATCATGCCTCGTATCCTCGTGGGTCCGGGGCGCGACGGGGCCGCTACAAGCGGGGCCGGCCCGGAGGGAGCCGGACCCTGGCACAGGGGCCGAGGGAGGTCTACCTGATGGTTCCGGCAGCGCTGCGCGGGCGGAGGTGCAGGCTCAGGGCGCCGCGAGGAGGCCGTCGATCAGCAGGATCGGGTCCACGTTCTGGGAGTAGTAGCTCGACCAGAGGTACTCCATGTTCCGGCTGTCGAGCACCGCGTACCAGGGGGTGAAGGACTCGATCATGCCCTGGCTGTTGGCCTGGAGGTAGGGGTTGATGTGGCTCCAGGTGGTGCCGAGGCCCTCGGCCTCCATGGCGTAGCCGAGGGGGTTGGCCAGGGGGATCTGCACCTTGCTCGACCCGCTGAACTCCAGCTCCTCGAGGCACCAGGTCTCGTCGGTGAGGTCGTCGCGGAGCACGGCGTCTTCGATCCGGCCGCGGAGCTCTGCGCCAGTATCCATGAGGAGGATCGCGGGATCCAGGTTGTGGCTGTTGGCGTACTGCAGGCAGTACTGCTCGGTCGGCATGTTGGTATAGGCGTCCTCGAAGAGGATGACCTGGAGGTCGAGGCCGAGGCCGCCCGGCCAGTTGTCCAGGGACTCCCGGGTGATCTGGGAGACCCCCAGCACCGCCTGGACCTGGGAGAGGACCTCGGTGCAGGCGGTGCACCAGCCGGCGGTCCCGAAGATCCACGTGGCCTTCGAGCCGTTCTCACACGCGTCGTGCAGCTCCACGTACTCGCCGAGGCAGTTGCGGAGGGCATAGTTGCCGATATTGGAGGCGATGAGCTGGCCGTTGCCCTCCGGGATGCAGGTGGCCTCGGTGGGCTTGTTGGCGACGGGCAGGCCGGTGCCGTTGGCTTCGATCGGCATCGCCGGGGCCGGCGCCGAGTCGATGAAGAGCGTGCCGCTCTCCGGCGTGAACTGGCTCGCGCAGTTCACCTGCCCGCCGCCAGTGAGGCACTCGCGGTCGATGGTGAGGCAGGCGCCACACGTGCTGAGGTCCTGCTCGGCGAGGTCGTAGCTGCCGAGGGGGAGCGTCGGAGCCATCAAGATCCGGAGCCAGTTGAAGGAGCCGGAGATGCCCTCGATCGCAGCGAAGAGGAACTGCCCGGTCTGCGGATCCTGGGACATGGTCGCTTGTTGGAGCGGGAAGCCGACGTGATCGCATTGGCTCGGATCGAAGACAGCCTCACCGCCGGGAAGGTGGTGAAAAGCGGTTGGATCTGGATGCCCAGGGGCTTTTACAGC
>CAZEHU010000302.1:0-4711 GCA_964511605.1 uncultured Myxococcales bacterium | reverse complement strand
GCTGATCAGGTCGGCCTTCACCTCGAGGGAGGTGGCCACCGCCTGGATCTCCATGCCGCTCAGCACCTGCACCCAAGGGCCGCCGTTCAATCGATAGCGCACCTCGACGTGGGTGCCCTCCGGCTCGCCGGCGGTCCACTCGATGCGCAGCCAGCGCACGCTCTGTTGGCCGCCGGCGGCCGCGATGGGCCCGGACAGCCAGGTGGTACCGCCAGCGAGGCGACAAGGTACCAGGGCGGTCATGTCCCCGGAGTAGCCGTAGGGTTCCTGGAGCGCCTCGCCCCCGAACCGGATGGCCTCACCGGAGACGGCGTGGAAGCGGGTGAGGTCCGAGCTCACGAGGTCGATCGCGTAGATATGGCCTGCGTGATCGACCGCCACACCGCGGGGATGCTCGGCGCCCTCCGGCAGGTGGTGGATCACCATGACGTCCGCGAAGGGATCGAAGACCGCCACGAAGTTGCCGCTCTCGGCGCAGCCTGCGTAGACCTTGCCCTTCGGCCCGACGACGACCCCATTGCAGTGCCCGTCGAGCCACTCGTCATCACCGATCGTGATGCCGATCTCGTCGAGGCGGCTGCCGTCGTCCGAATCGTAGGCGACGAGCCCCGGGGGCTCGGTCACCCAGACGCGCCCCTCCCCGTCGGCGGCGAGGCCGTAGCCATTGCCCTCCACCTTCCACGTGACCGACATGGGCGGCTCGGTGTCGATCTTCACCAGGCCCGAGGCATCGACCACGTAGAGCCCGCTGGCGTCGACGGCCATGCCGTAGACGGCGAGCCCGCTCTTCACCTCCGCGACGAGGAACCCGCTGGCCGGGTCGAGCTCATGGACCACGCCGCTGGTGGTGCAGCCCGCGAAGAGGCGGCCATCGCCATCCTCGACCACGCCCCGGACCGCCTTGCACTCCGGCAGCTCCACATCCCAGAGCACCTGGCCGCTCGGGGCGTGCTTCACGACCCGCCCATCGCCCCGACACGTCGCCACCACGTCGCCGGAGCGATCGAGGAGGATGCGGCTGGGATCGTCGCAGGTATCGAAGGGGGAGCCCGGGACCAGGGCCGGCGGCTCCTCGCCGAGGTCGAAGAGCGCGAGCTGATCGGCCCCACTGGAGGGCACCACCAGGCGCTTCGGATCGTCGCAGCCGGCCAAGGGCGTGCCCTCGAGCTCGACGATGAAGTGCTCGCAGGGGGTCGTGGCGCCGAACTTGGGGTCGAAGCCACACGCATCGACGCACGCCCCCTCGTGGCAGAGACCCAGGCAGCTCTCGATCGGGGTCCACGAGTATCCGCCCGTGCCATCGCTGAGGCACGCACTGAGGGTCTTGGGGTCGGCGCAGGCCACGCCTCCCGGCAGGCAACCCCAGTCCACGCACGCCCCGGCGAAGCAGGTCTCGCCCTCGTCGCACGGGGCCTCGATCCAGGCTCGACCCTCCACATCGCAGACCAGCACGGAGGTCGGGGTCGGGCAGCCCGCCCTGGCCACGCCGGGTGTGCACAGGAGCGTGCGCTCCCTTCGCTCCTCGGGCTCGGGGGCGGGCGTCGCGTCGGCGCCGCTCTCGCAGCCCCCGAGCGGCACGGTGAGAGCGCCTCCGAGGAGGAGCAGCGCGAGCAGGAGACCCAGGCGGCGCCTCGCTCCTCTGCAGGATCCCGGTGCAAGCGCGCCCATGAGCTCCTCCCTCGGGCGCCGCGTGGCCGCCCCGACGCAGTCCCGGAGCGTACTCCCGTGGCCCTTCGCAATCGAGGAGAGGTCGTGGCGCTTGTGGTGCTACTGCGCCCGCGCTGCCAACCAGGCCTTCAGGCCGGGACCCAGGCGGGCCTGGAGGGTGATGCAGCGGTCGATCTCCTCGAGGGCGAGGCCCAGGTTCCGCGCCGTGCCGCTGGGGCTCCGCCCCTCGGCGGTGAAGAAGGCCTCGACGCGGGCGCGATCCTCCGGGGTGCAGAGGGAGGAGCCGGCCATCGGCAGGCGGGGGGCGGACTTCTCGCCGAGCTTCGCGACAAGGGCATCGTAGTGCTGCTCCAGCCAGGCCCACGCCGCCGAGGCGCCCTCGGGGGTGCGGCCGGTACGCCGGGCGAGGGAGCGGAAGTCCTGGCTCCTCAAGGAGCCGTCGAGGATGAGGCCCAGGGAGCGCTGGACGAGCGACGGCTCGGAGAAGGAGCCGAGGGCGGCGATCAGGGCCACCCGGAGCTGCGGCGTCTGTACCCGTGGCAGGGCGGCTACGTAGGCGGACCAGAGGGTCTCGTCGCCATCCCAGGCTGCGATGGTCAAGGCGCGCTCCGCCTCCTCGGGGTCGACAGCGGCGGGATCGGCGAGGAAGCGACCGACGAGCGCGCGGGCGGCGATGCGCAGGGGCCCGCCGGGAGTGGCGTGGGCGATGGCGCTGATGAGGTCGCCGCGGAGGAAGGTGGTGCGGGGGGACTCCTCCTCGTCGCGCTCGGTGCCCACGCGATCGAGGTGGGGCTGGAGGAGGGAGGCGTAGGCCGCACGCCAGGCGGCGCGGAGCTCGGGATCCTCGGCGCGCTCCGCGGTGGGGCCGCCGATGGTGGCAAGGGCGCTCCGGACCTGCTGCACCACGATGGGCTTCTCGTCCTCAGCGAGGGCGGTGAGGGCGTCGAGCGCGGCGCCTACCGGCAGGACGCCGGCCTCTGTCAGCGCGGCGACGTGGCCCGGGAGCGCGACACGCTCTCGCTCGGTGAGCTGGGCGTGGTGGATGCCAGCGAGGGCGGCGAGGCGCTCGGGCTCGAGGGCCCAGCGGTAGTAGCCACGCTCGTCGGCGTTGGGGTGGAGCCACTCCGGGCAACCGCCGGCGCCGAGCGTAAAGCGCGACGAGGCAGCGTCGAGGAGGAAGCACTCGCGGAAGGTCTTGTCGCCGATGCCATAACGAAGACACAGCGGCACGGTCCAGGGCTCGGGGGTGGCCCCGGGGGCACCCTCGCCAGCTTGGGGAGCGTTGGCGGTCGCCGCCTGGCCGGCGAGGGTGCGGTAGCGGGACTGCTCCACGATGAGCTGGGCGGGTGCGGCCTGGCCCGGCTCGCACTCGAGGGCGCCCTCGAGGAGTGGGACGCCGGGCTGGTCCAGGAAGACCCGGACGGTCTCGGTGACCGGCTTGCCGCTCGCGCGCTCGAGGGCCTCCATCAGGTGGGTGGTGGTGGCGACGCCGTGGGCGTTGTCGTCCATGTAGGCGCGGACCCCTCTGCGGAAGGTCTGCTTGCCGAGCCAGGCCTCCAGCATGGTGAGGACCGCACGCCCCTTGACGTAGGTGATGCCGTCGAAGGCGTTGTAGATGTCGCCGCCGGTGCGGATCGGGGTTCGGATGGCGCGCGCGTTCGACTTGGCGTCGAGACCCATGACCCACATGGTCCCGCGGATGGCGTCGAGGGCGCTCTCCATCTCCGGGTGGGCGTCGGCGATGACCTTGGTGGCCATCCAGGTGGCGAAGGCCTCGTTGAGCCAGAGGTCGTCCCACCAGGCGAGGGTGACCAGGTTGCCGAACCACATGTGGGCGAGCTCGTGGGCGTTCACGCTCATTCCGGTGAGCTTGTCGTCGCGGGGCGCGCGCTCTCGGTCGAGGAGGATGAGCTGCTCGCGGAAGGTGATGAGGCCGACGTTCTCCATCGCGCCGGCGGAGAAGTTGGGCACGGCGACGAGATCGAGCTTCTGGTAGGGGTAGGGGTGGCCGAAGTAGTGCTCCAACGAGCGGAGGAGCTCAGGGGTGGTCTCGAGGGTGAAGCCGCTGAGATGGCTCTTGCCTTTCACGGCTGCGAGGCGGAGCGGGATCTCTCCGAGGGCGCCCTTCGGGGCCTCCGCGAGCTCGAGCTCTCCGACCGCGAAAGCGATGAGGTAGGTGGGCAGGGGGCGGGTCGTGGTGAAGCGGAAGGCCTGGAGGCCGGCCTCGGGCTTCAGGCGCTCCGCCTCGGGGCCATTGGTGAGGGCGAGGGAGCCCTCCGGCACGCGCATCGTCACGTCCCAGGGTGTCTTGTGATCGGGTTGATCGAAGCAAGGGAAGGCGCGGCGGGCCTCGAGGGGCTCGAACTGCGTGAAGGCGTACCAGCGGCCGTCCACCTCGACCCTGTACAGGCCGATGGGCACCTCGCCGAGGGCGCCGCGGAAGGCGATCACGAGGGTCGACTCGATGGGCACGGCCTCGGAGAAGCCGAGCACCAGCGCACCGCCCGGGCCGCCCCTCACGCTCTCGGGGCGGATCTCGGCGCCGTCGGAGCGCAGCAGGATCTCGTCGAGCTCGAGGTCCTGGGCGTGCAGCCGGATCTCCTCGATCGGCTCCTGGGTGCCGAGATCGATCTCGACGCGGCCCGAGGTGCGGCCAGCCGCGGGCTCGATGGTGAGGTCGAGGCGATATGCCAGGGGCTTGGGGCCGCCCAGGATGCGCTGCTCGCCGTCGAGCTCCGGGGCTTCGACGATGGTGGGTGTGCTGGCCGCGCAGGCACCGAGCGTGCCGAGGGCGAGCAGGGCAGCGAGGCCGACCATGCGAACGAGGACCGCGGCTGTGACGAGACCGAGCGGGAGTAGGGGCGCCGCCGGGGGGGCGGCGGGGGGCGTGGACGTCATGGCACCTCCGGGGGGAGCGGCGGCGGGACCCTGGCAGGGGGCCAGGCGCCTGTAAAGACCGATAAAGTCTTGGGACCCGCGGGCCGATGAGGGGCCGGCATGAGCGACGCCCCCAGTCCCGGTCCGGTCGTCTTCGAGGTGGCCG
>CAZEHU010000301.1:0-4711 GCA_964511605.1 uncultured Myxococcales bacterium | reverse complement strand
GGACGGCTCGCTCATGCAGGGCGCCGCCGGGGCCGCGGCCCTCCTGACCCGCCTCCACGGCCCCACCATCATGGTGGTGGAGAACCTGCAGCGCGCAGACGCCCACACCCTCCACGTGCTGAGCGCGGTCTTCACCGGCAGCCGGGTGCCCCTCCTCCGCCTCATCGGCACCTTCGATCCGAGCGATGGCATCCAGGCGGAGAAGGCCTGGGAGAAGTTCACCAGCGGGCCCTACGTCTCGCGCCAGTCCCTGCCGACGATCAGCCTCGAGGATACCGCCCACTGGGTGGAGAGGGCCCTCGGCCCCGCCGTCATGGACGTTCCCCTCATCACGCGCATCCACGGCACCAGCGGCGGGCATGGTCAGGCAGTGGTCAACGGCGTCGTCAACCTCTACCGCCGCGGGGTGCTCGCCCGTGGGGCGGAGGGCTACCGGATCGTCGGCGATGCCGAGGGTGCCCTGCCGGCCGCCATGCCCACCGAGCAGGTCAGCGAGCTCGAGGAGCTCCTCGCGTGCATCCGCCATGCCCTGCCGGAGACGGTGGTGGTCGACTACCTCGGCGAGTACGGCGAGTCCGTCGACATCATCGTCAACGAGGGCGCCCTCGAGCGCTTGCCGGACGGCACCCTGGCCCCCGGCGACGAGGAGACCCGCTCCGAGGTCTACCGGCACATCAACGCCGTCCACAAGATGCAGCACCACCGAGCGCTCGCGAAGGCGATCCACGAGGCGGATCGCTTCCCCAACCAGCGCAGCCTGGTGGCCTTCGAGCTCATGGTCTCCGACCGCCCGGTGCTGGCGGCGCCCCACCTGGTGGTGGCGGCCTCGGACGCGGTGGGCGCGGAGAGCGCCGCCGAGGCGCGCAGCTACCTCGATCGGGCCGAGGTGCTCCTCCACCGCCACGTCACCGACGCGGACGAGGACGAGGCCTGGCGCTGGTGGGTCATGCTCTGGAAGGCCCGGGTCCGCTTGCACCTGGCCGAGGGGGACATCGACGCCCTCGACGTGGCCACCGAGAAGCTGGTGGAGCTGGGCACCGAGGCCGCCCACGTCACCACCCTCCGCTTCGCCCTCGAGACCCGCATGGTCATCGCCTTCGAGCGTGGCGAGTGGGAGAGCCTCGTCCACCAAGCGCGCGCGCGCCTCACGCTCGATGGGGGCACTCCCAGCGCCGATGCCGAGGGCCTCCGCCAGTGGGCCGAGGGCCTGCTCCTCGCTGCCGCCGGCGAGGTGCGCTCCGCGATCCAGGCCTGGGATCAGGGTCTCGCCCTCGGACCGACCCGCCCGCGCCCGGGGGTCACGCTCCGTCTGGCCGCCGCGAAGGCGGACCTCGCCGTCCGCAGCGAGGCGGTCCGCGACGCAACCCGCGCCCTCGAGGGGTACGAGAACGCCGCCCAAAGCGCGGGCGACGAGGCCCACCGCCTGCGCGCCCGCCTCTTGGCCGCCGACCTGGCGCTCCAGGCGGGCCGCCCGTCCGACGCCCGCGCCATCCTCAGGGACGTCTCCCTCGAGATGCCCCCCGATCACCTCCGCCGGATCTCCTCCCTCTACGAGCTCCAGCTCGCGCGGGTGCACGTGGAGTTCGGCTGGACGGAGACTGCCCAGGATCACGCTCGCCAGGCCCGCGACCTGGCCCAACGCGACAAGGATCCGCTCACCGAGGCCTGGTCCCTCGCTGTGGAGGCGGAGGCCCTGAGGACCAGCGAACAGCTCGCCCTCGCCCACCAGCTCGCCAGCCGCGCCCTGGCGATGGTGCCCGAACAGCGCATCTGGTCCCTCTGGGCCGACCTGCGCACCCTCAAGCTGCGCCTCGAGGCCGAGGGAGCCGTCGACGTCGACCCCCTCTCGGTGGCCGAGGCCGCGCAGTCCACCGGGGACGAGGCCTCCCGCCGCCGCCAGCATCCCCGCGCCGCCCGCCTCTGGGTGACCGGGGCCGCCGCCGCGCGCGAGGCCGGCGGTCGCGGCCTGGCCCTCGGACTCGCCGAGCGCGCGCTCGAGGCCATCGACCGGGAGCCCTCGTGGGAGGCCGGACTCCCCTGGATCCTCTACTCCGTAGCCCAGGCCCGCCGCGCAGCCCGCCGCCGCGACAAGGCGGAGGCTCTGACCCAGCGCGCCCTCGAGGAGCTCAGGCGCCTCGCCTCCCTCATCCCGGACGAGGAGCAGAGGCGCGGCTACCTGTCGACCCCCGACCGCTCGAAGATCCTGGGCAACGTGGCCGGCGGCACCCGCACCTCGGCGCCCGAGGGGTAGAGCCGCCTCTCAGGGCTCCAGGCGCACGGCCGCCCCTCTCCACGCGGTCGTCGTCCGACGATTCGCTCTGCTCGAGGAATGGACATTCTTCATGACCGGTCATGGAATCAGGTCATGGAGACGGACTCCAAAGCGCCGGGCACGATCAATGCGACCGGGTTCAAGGCCCGCTGCCTCCACCTGCTCGATCACCTCGGGCCCGCCGGCCTGGTCGTGACGAAGCACGGACGGCCAGTGGCGCGCGTATTGCCCTACGAGGCCAGCCTCTCCCGCTTCGTGGGTTCGATGGCCGGGGAGATCGAGGTGCACGGGGACCTCGAGTCCACCGGGCTCTCTTGGCACGCGATGGAGGGAGCCGAGGGGCCGGGTGCTGAACCTTGACACCCACATCGTGATCCACCTGTTGGCGGGCCACTTCAACGAGAGGGAGACCGAGCTGGTGGACGCCCACGCTGGGGGGATCTCGGCCATCGTGCTCTGGGAGCTCAGCAAGCTGGTCCAGCTCGGCAGGGTGACCCTCGACCTCGACGGAAGAGCCTTCCGCTCCTTCCTCGGAGGGACTCGGGTGTGGCCTCTGGACCTGGCAGTCGCGCGCGCATCGACACGTCTGGACTTCAGCGGCGATCCCGCAGACGAGCTCATCGCGGCGACCAGCATCGTGCACGGCGTCCCCCTGCTCACGCGGGATCGCCGCATCCTTGGATCTTCAATGGTGCCGCTGGCTCCCCGCGGGCGCGTCAGTCGTTGAAGCAGGCCTGCAGGGGCTCGGCGCACGCACCACCCGCGCCCGTAGCTTGCTGCCGGCACAAGGCGGGCGGGCCGGGAGCGTCGCTGCACTCCTCCTCGATGCACCAGGAGACCACGAGGAACTGCGCGCGGGCCGCCTCGCTCGCTCCGGCGATGGCCACCAGCTCGCAGGCCATCTGATCGTCCTTGCCGCCGCACGCGATCCAGTCGGTGGCCAGCTTCCCGCAGCCCCCCGCGCCGTCGGGCAGGTAGCCCCAGTAGCAGGCGGCGCCCTCGAGGGAGCAGTGATCCGCAAGGCAGCTCGTAAACTCGAGGTCGTCCGGGATGCACAGGTTGAGCTCCGTGCACCCGACCATGTTGTCCCACGCCTCGCGGGCCTGGATGGCCGCGCCGTCCTTGCAGAGGTCGACGCAGCTCTCGAGGGCGTCGGGATCGTCCCCGAAGGACCACGAGCAGCCCGACCAGCACTCGAAGATGTCGAGGCACTGCTCGCCCTCGTAGCAGAAGCCCTCGTCGCAATACTCGACCGCGGTATCGCAGGTCTCGTCGACGACCCACTCCTCGTCCTCACTGCACACGAGCGCCGAGGTCAGCTCCTCATTACACGTGTACTCGCCCTCGGAGCACTCGCCAACGGGCTCCGGCTCGAAGACATCGGGCTCTGGCTCCGGCGCACCGCCCGCATCTGGCTCCCCGCCGGCATCGGGCTCGACACCCGGTCCGGGCTCCGGCTCGACGCCCGTGGTGGGCTCGGCCTCGCCTTCCGGCTCGGCCCTCCCTTCGCCCGAGGGCTCGGTGATCGGTGCCTCCACCTCGCTGCGCTCCACATCGACGCAGGCGGCGACCAGAAGCCCGAAGAGGAGGGGGGTCAGCGCTCCCAGGGCACGTGCGCTTGGCCTCATGGGATGACGCTAGCCTCTGGTCCGCCAGGACTCAAGGAGACCTGCGCGCCCCTGGCCCAAGGTGGACACCGCGCCCCTGGACCCCGGAGCGCTGCACGCGCCTCGCGGATCCTCAGGGCCCTGGCCGCGAGCGACGCTCCGGTCGCGACCACCGTCGATGGGAGAGCGGGCGGCGTGGTGCTCTCTCCAGCGGCCTTCGACGATCTGAGGGACCGGCAGGCCTTCCTCGAGTCGGTGCTGGGGGGGCGCGGAAGACGCCGCGAGCGGCCGATTGATGGATACGGACGAGCTCCGGCGGCAGCTCCGCGAGCGGCGCTCACGAGGCGCCGGCGGCTGACGTCCCTCCCACTGGTGGCTGCACTGACGGCGAGCACGCTCCGCCGGCCCGCGTGTCGCCGGCAAGCGGCAGGTCCCGCTGGACCCCCACCAGGACATGTGGTGCCATATATGGCGTGAGGCACCCGGCACCGACCCTGCGCCCCCCCGCGGCCGAGCGCTCCCTCGACCTGCCCGCCGCGCTGCGGTGGGGCCTCGAGGGGCAGCACCTGCTCTTCGCGCCCGAGGTGTTGGAGGAGGCGGCGCGCCAGGCGCCCCTCGATGGGGCCGAAGCCTGGATCCCCCGCGCCCGTGCTCGCGAGGTGGAGGTGCTGCTCGAGGTGCTCGCGGACGGCCGACTACCGGCGGCAGCGCTCCGGGAGCGGATCGGCGAGGCTCCCCTCGATGTGCAGCAGATCCTGGCGCACCTGTACCTGCGCTGGCTCGCAACGGTTCCCGAGGGCGGCGGCGAACGGGCGCACTGAGCCCCCAGGGC
>CAZEHU010000300.1:0-4713 GCA_964511605.1 uncultured Myxococcales bacterium | reverse complement strand
CCAGGTCCTCGTCCGACCGATGATGTACGTGGCCCTCACCTACGATCACCGCATCATCGACGGCCGGGAGGCGGTGGGGTTCCTGGTCCGCGTCAAGGAGCTCATCGAGGCGCCCGAGCGCCTCCTGGTGGAGGTCTAGACCGTGGGTACCGAGAGCGATCGCTTCGACGTCGTCATCATCGGCGCGGGACCCGGCGGCTACGTCTGCGCCATCCGCTGCGCCCAGCTCGGCCTGAGGGTGGCCTGCGTCGAGAAGGACAGCTCCCTCGGGGGCACCTGCCTGAACGTGGGCTGTATCCCCTCGAAGGCCCTGCTCGAGTCCTCCGAGCGCTACGACGAGGCCACCCAGCACTTCGCGGAGCACGGCGTCCGCGTGGGGGAGGTCAGCTTCGATCTGGGCGCGATGATGAAGCGCAAGGAGGCCATCGTCGGGCAGCTCACCGGCGGGATCGCGGGGCTCTTCAAGAAGAACAAGATCAAGCGTGTCCTGGGCCGTGGACGCATCCTCGATGCCACGCGCGTCAGGGTCAGCGGGGACAAGGGCGATCGGATCCTCGAGGCAGGCCACATCGTGATCGCGACCGGCTCCGAGCCGACCCCGCTCCGGGGCATCGACTTCGACGGGGAGCGGCTGATCTCCTCCACCGAGGCCCTCGCCCTCGGCGAGGTCCCCGAGCACCTGATCGTGGTGGGGGCCGGGGTGATCGGGCTCGAGCTCGGCAGCGTCTGGCGGCGGCTCGGCGCGCGGGTCACGGTGCTCGAGTACCTCGACCGCATCCTCCCCGGGATCGACAAGGAGGTGGCGAAGGCGGCCCGCAAGGCCTTCGTCAAGCAGGGCATGGATTTCGTGCTGGGCGCCAAGGTGCACACCGCCGTCCAGGGAAAAGGGAGCGTCACCCTCCGCTACGACGATAGAGCAGGAGAGACCTGCGAGATCACCGGGGACAGGATCCTGATCGCCATCGGCCGCAAGCCTTATACCGCGGGTCTGGGCTGCGAGGAGGCCGGGATCGAGCTCGACGGCCGCGGGCGCGTCGTCGTCGACGAGCACCTCGAGACCACGCTCCCCGGCGTCTATGCCATCGGGGATGTGGTCGAGGGCCTGATGCTGGCCCACAAAGCGAGCGACGAGGGCATCCTCGTGGCCGAGCGCCTCGGTGGGGGCCACGGCCACCTCTGCTACGAAGCCATCCCAGGCATCGTCTACACCCACCCGGAGGTGGCCGCCGTCGGTCGGACCGAGGAGCAGCTCGAGGAGGCCGGGGTGCCCTACAGGAAGGGCAAGTACCGCTACGCCTCGAACGGCCGGGCGCTCGGCATGGGGGAGCGCGACGGGCTGGTGAAGCTCCTCGCCCACAAGGAGACCGACCGCCTGCTCGGCGCCCACATCTTCGGCGCGCGTGCGGGCGACCTCATCGCCGAGCTGGCGCTCGCGATCGAGTTCGGCGCCTCCGCGGAGGACGTGGCCCTGAGCGTGCATGCCCACCCGACCCTCGCGGAGATGGTGCGCGAGGCGGCGATGGACGTGGCCGGACGGGCCATCCACAAGTAGGGGACGCGCTCCGTTCCCCGACGGCCGACCTTTCCATTGGCGCGCCCCCGAGCGTCTGATACGTACGGCCTCGCACCCGGAACCGACCTCCAGGAGGGCCCCCCGATGGCGTACGCCTCGCTCTACGAGATGTGGCGGCGGGTCGACGATGGTGTCAGCTACGACATCGTCCTCGACCTGGGGTATGCCGAGGACTTCCCCTTGAGCGAGGCCCCCTGGTTCTTCGGTGTGCGCATCCCCATGGCCGATGCGGACGAGCACGGCATGCCGACGCCTACCGAGCACCAGCGGCTGAACCTGGTGGAGAACCGCATCCGGGAGCTCCTCCGCAGCCGCGACGGGATCTACGTCGGCCGGGCCACCGGCGCGCGCAATCGGGATCTCCTCTTCTACCTCGGTGAGCGGCCAAGCGGCCTGGACGATCGCATCCGCGCCTCCTGCGGCATGGAGATCCTCTTCATCAGCCGCAAGGACCGGGACTGGCAGGGCTACCTCTCGCTGTTGCCCCAGCCCCGCGAGTGGCGGCAGATCGAGGATCAGAAGACCATCGACGCCTTGGTCGAGCTCGGGACGAACCCGGACCATACCCACGAGGTGATCCACACGGTCGTCACCAGCTCCACGAAGGGGGCGGAGGCCCTCCTCAAGCTCTACCAGAAGCTCGAGCTGGTCGACTGCGCCTCCACGGGCGTGCGCCCCGAGATCACGGTCACCGGCGTGCAGCGGACTCAGCTCATCCTCGACGACATCCACCGGGTGGCCTGGATCCTGGACTCGAAGGCGCCCAAGGCGCGCGGCGAGTACCTCAATTGGACCGCGGAGCCGCAGCTCTTCGACGAGGGCGAGGCCCAGCCGGAGGACTTCGACGCGGCCCTCGAGGTGAAGTCGATCCTCGAGGCCTTGTCGACGGGCGTCGATCTCTGAGCGCGCGCCCGCGGGTTCGATCGGTCGACGAGCCGCTCACGCCAGCTCGATTCAAGCCGGCGGGGTCGCGGACAGGGGGCTGGGTCAGGGCAGCTCGGGGATCGGGACGGGCTCCCAGGTCGCGACGTCGCTGCCGTCCGGCGCGACGACCAGCCCCCAGCAGCTCACGGAGCGGTCGACGTGAAGGGCGCAGCCGCCCTCACGGCCCGCGGCCACGGCGATGGCGTCCTCGATGCCCGAGACCTCCACGCCTCCGTCCGCCACGAAGTCGCCGTCGAGATCCTTGTAGGTCTGGCTGATGACGGGATCCCCGAGGGAGAAGCAGGGCTCGTTCTGGCCCCAGCCGATGACGCGACCGTCCGCCGCCACACCGAAGAGGCGGGTGAGGGTGCCGCCGTTCGCGCCGTGGACCAGCTCGACGATGTCCTCGAAGGCGGTGAGCTGCATCGGGCCTAGGACGTTGAGCCCGCCTCCGGACCAGGCGCTTCTCCAGACGGTTCCGTCCGCGCGCAGCATCACGGTGCCTCCGTCCGCCATGGCCAGCACCATGTCCACGCCTGGGTCGCCGGCGCTCCAGGCGTCCAGGGTCTCGAGCCACTTGACGGTTCCGTCGGCCGTGAGCATGGCGGAGCCGTTGCTCACGTCCTGGACGCCATGGGCCACCGGGATCTCCGCCGGTACGTGGCACGCGAGCTCCGGTGCGAGGGACTGCAGGAGCGGGCCCCAGCACATCACCTCTCCGGAGGCGCGCTGGACGCAGGCGGCCGCGTCGCCGGAGGAGGCGAGGCTTCCTCCGGCACGCACCTCGGTCACGCCCGGAGCCTCGACGGGGATGCCGGGCGGAGCCTGGGAGCCCTCCGGGTCCCCGATGGCGGTCCAGCAGTTCCCCGACCCCATGCCCCAGCAGCGGACGCTGCCGTCGCCGAGCACGGCGCAGGCGTGCCCCTCGGCCACGAAGATCTCTCGGGCCGGCGGGAGACCCTCGACCGGGACCGGCACTGGCAGCACGGCGTGGGGGCCATCCGGTCCTGCGCCGAGTTGACCCTTGCCGTCGCCGTCTCGGCCCCAGCAGAGCACCTCGCCGTCGGAGGCCAGGGCGCAGAAGAAGCGCTCGTCGCCGACCAGGTCGATGATGCCGGCTTGGCCGGTGAGGCCGGTGACAAGGGTTGCGGGAGACCAATCCCCCACTGCTGCTCCGGTACCAACCTGGCCGGCGTAGTTGCCGCCCCAGCAAAGCAGTTGGCCGTCGGCACGCAATGCACAGGTATGGCCGCCGTACGAGGCCGTACGCAGGACCGGGCGCGATCCCGGAAAGGGGCCACGCCCGGCGATTCGGGGCTCGAGTCCTCCCAGAGGTCGCGCTTGACGCGAACACGGGGCCCTGAGAACTGGAGCCGCCCCCGGAGGTTCTGTTACCGATAGGCGTCGCAGGCGCCATCGGCTCGGCCTCCGCGCCGTGGGCGGGACCCGAGATCCCTTTCGTGGACCGCGCCCGCCCCAACAAGACACCTCGCCCAAGCCGTGAACGGCACAATTCGTCGTCGAGGTTGCGGCAAGATCGCGTGCGCTGGATATCTGCTCGATCTGCAGCGGCTCAGGATGTGCGGCGGTTTCATCGATTCCATCGTAGTAGATATCATCACCCAGCTTGCCGAACTTGTTCTGACCCCAGCACCAGGCCGTTCCGTCCGCGATGACGGCGCAGGTGTGCCCGTGGCCCAGCGCGAAATCCACCACCACATTCGGCCCCGGCGTCCGTGCCGAGACACGCACATGGTTCAGATCCCGATTGCCCGCCTCGTCCCGCGAGCGCACCACGAAGCAGTAGCGCTCGTTGGGCTCGAGGTCGGACACGATGGTCCCCTCGGCCCCCGGCCCGGTCACGAGGTCGGCCGTGAAAGGCTGGCAAGCCCCTAGTGAGCACGGGGTGGAGCTGGCGCAGACCTCGTAGATGAGGTCCTGGGCTGCGCTCACCGCGTCGCTCGCAGGTTCCCATGTCAACTCGATCTCGGTCGTGGAGATCGGGGTGGCGGACTGGACGCCCTCGAACCACGGGGGCGTGCCGTCGTGGGTGTAGTCCCGCGCCTCGGAGCACTCGGAGGGATTGTCTGCCTGGTCCCGGGTGAGGGCGGTCCAGGTGGTGTTCGTGTTCTCGGCCACGAGCTTGGGGGACGACGAACGTGCCCGATGCATCGACGTCGATGAGCTCCACGGGCTGCCCGAGGCAGGCCTCGTGC
>CAZEHU010000299.1:0-4718 GCA_964511605.1 uncultured Myxococcales bacterium | reverse complement strand
AGCGAGCACTCGTCCACCTCGCGGCCACCGACGGGCCCGAGCTCGTCGGTGAAGCCGCCCCCGGCGATGGCGGCGGCGGCCTTCCGGTGGCTCGAGAGTGCGAAAGCATCCTGACGCTCGCGGTCGACGCTGTAGCGATCGGCGACGATCTCGGCCGTCGAGCCCATCGGCGTGTACAGGGCGGGATCGTCGGCCACCGTGGCCGGATGCGGCCGCGGCGTGTGGGCGCTCATGGACTCGACCCCCCCGGCGACGATGACGTCGGCGCCGCCGGCGATGACGCGCTCGGCGGCGTGGGCGATGGTCTGCAGGCCCGAGGAGCAGAAGCGGTTGATGGTCTCTGCGGGCGTGGACACCGGGAGGCCGGCGAGCAGACCGACGATGCGCGCGACGTTCAGGCCCTGCTCTCCCTCCGGCATGGCGCAGCCGAGGATCAGATCCTCGACGTCTGCGGGATCGAGGCCCTCGACGCGCTCCACCGCGGCGCGCACGGCGGCCGCCCCCAGATCCTCGGGGCGGGTTGTGGCGAAGGAGCCCTTGTTGGCGCGGCCGGCCGGCGTGCGCACGGCACTGACGATGACGGCTTCGGTCATGGCTAGTTCCTCAGAGGCTTGTTGGTGGTGAGCATGTGCTGCATGCGGGCGATGCTCTTGGGCTCCGCCACGAGGCTCATGAAGGCCTCGCGCTCCAGCTCGACGAGGGTCTCCTCGCTGACGGGCGAACGCCCGTGGGAGTCGCCGCCGGTCAGCACGCGGGACAGGCGCGTGGCGATCAGACGATCGTGCTCGGAGGCATAGCCGCCGAGCTGCATGCCGTAGACCGCGAGGCCGAGCGCGGCGGCGCCGTCGGGCCCCGGCAGGACCAGGTTCTCGGCCGGGCGCGGCGGGGTGTAGCCCGCGTCCGCCATGTGGCGGGCGAGGGCCTTGGCCCGCGCGATGCGCCGGTCGCGGTTCATGCAGATCTCGTCGGCCGCGGTGCCGAAGCCGAGCTCGAAGACCTCGCCGGCGCCGGTAGCCACCTTGGCCAGCGCGATGTTCTCGAAGGCGCGGCGCACGAAGCCGAAGCGATCGTACTCGCGCGGATCGAGCTTCGCGGGCATCGAGCCGTACAGGCGCTTGAGCAGGTTCAGGGTGCCGCAGCCGCCGGGGATGAGGCCGACGCCCACCTCGACGAGGCCCAGGTAGGTCTCCTTGTCGACCACCATGCGATCCGCGGCCATCGCCATCTCGCAGCCTCCCCCGAGGGTGAGGCCGTGGGGGGCGGAGACCACCGGACGCGGCAGGTACTTGAGGCGCTGCACCGCCTTCTGGAAGGTCTCGACGGTCGCCTCGAGCTCCTCCCAGCGCTTCTGGTTGGCCGCCATGACGACCATCAGGAGGTTCGCGCCGGCGGAGAAGTGCTCGCCCTCGTTGGCGATCACCAGGCCCTCGAAGTCCCGGATGGCGATGTCGCAGGCCGTATTGATCGCCTGCACGAGGCCATCGTCCACGGTGTTCATCTTCGTATGGAACTGGAGGCCCAGGATGCCCTCTCCGAGGTCGACGAGGGTGGCGCTGCGGCTGTCCTCCACCACGCCGCCGGAGGCCTTGAGCCGCGCGAGGGAGAGGTTGCCCTTGAGGCCGGGCTGGGCATCGTGGCCGGCGCCCGGCACGTAGTGCGTCGGGGCCGAGGCCTCGCCCCCGAAGAAGCCCCCGGCCGCCGCCGCCTGGTCCACCCACTCCGGCACCGCGAGGCCCTCGGAGCGCAGGCGCCCCGCGATCTCAGCGACGCCCAGGGCCTGCCAGGTCTCGAAGGGACCGAGGTCCCAGTTGAAGCCCCACCGCATGGCGCGATCGATCTGGGTCAGGTCGCCGGCGATGTCGGAGGCGATGGTGGCGCTGTAGGCGAGCACGCGCGAGAGCACGTGCCACGCGAAGGTGGCCGCGCGGCCGTCGCCGCTGATGAGGTCGCCGAGACGGCGAGAGGGGCTCTCCACCCTCTTGATCTTCTTGAGCTCGGGCAGGTCCGGCTTGACCTTGTCGCGGTACTCGAGGGTGGCGGTGTCCAGGGTGCGGATCGCCTTGCCTTCCTTCTTGTAGAAGCCGGCACGGGACTTCTGCCCGAGCAGACCCTTGTCCACCATCGCGCGGATGTAGTCGGGCACCAGGAAGGTCTCCCGCTCGGGATCGTCGGGCAGGCCGTCGTAGCAGTTCTGGGCGACGTGCACGAAGGTGTCGATGCCCACCACGTCCGCGGTCCGGAAGGCGGCGGACTTGGGTCGCGCCATCGGGCGGCCGACGATCGCGTCCACCTCCTCGATGCTGTAGCCGAGCTCATCCATCGCGTGGATCGTCGTCATCATCGCGTACACGCCGATGCGGTTGGCGATGAAGTTCGGCGTATCCTTCGCGTAGACGATGCCCTTGCCCAGTACCCGGTCGGCGAAGTCGGCCATGCGCTCGACCGCCGCGTCGGAGGTCTCGGGGCCCCGGATGATCTCCAGCAGGTGCATGTAGCGCACCGGGTTGAAGAAGTGGGTGCCGAGGAAGCTCGCTTTGAAGGCGCCGGAGCGGCCCTCCAGCATGCCCTCGATCGAGAGGCCCGAGGTATTCGTCGTGACGATGGTCCCCTCGCGCCAGTGCTCCTCGACGGAGGCCCAGAGCTTGCGCTTGATCGCCATGTCCTCCTTGACCGCCTCGACGACCCAGTCGCACTCCCCGATGCGGTGGAGGTCGTCCTCGAGGTTGCCCACCTCGATGAGGCTGGCGGCACCCTTGTCGACGAAGAGGGCGGGCTTGTGCTTCTTCGCTTTAGCGAGGCCGCCGGCGGCGAAGGCGTTCTTGGCAGCGGGATCGTCCGAGGACTCTCCGGGCGGGACGATATCCAGGAGCAGGGTCCGGATGCCGCAGGACGCGAGGTGCGCCGCGATCCCGGACCCCATCACCCCGGCGCCGAGCACGCAGGCGCGGCGGATCGGTTCGGCCATGAGCTCTCTCCTCTTGGGGGGGATGGTGCCCGCGAGGCCCCGGGGGGAGGCACGCGGGGCAACCTCCCTACTCATGGGGCCGGTCGGGGGTCAAGGAGGACTCGCGTCTACCTCCTCGACGAACTCCGTTCGCAACGTCTGGCTCCCTCGACGTCATGGGATCAGGTGAACCCACAGGTGCACCCGGAGGTCGCATGTCCCCTTCTCCCCCTCCCTCTCTCCCTTCCGCCGAGGAGCTGCACGATCGCGGTCTCGAGCTCTGGTACCCCCCCGAGGCTTGGCGCGCGATCGAGGGAGGCCCCCCGGCCCTCGTTGTCGCTGGGCGGATGCCCACCCGCCCTGGTGTGGCCGTGGTGGGCTCGCGGGCGACCGACGCCTACGGCCTCGCCTGCGCGCGCCGTGTGGCCGGTGACGCTGTCCGACTCGGACGCTCGGTGATCAGCGGTGGGGCCGAGGGCTGCGACGCCGGGGCCCATCGCGCGGCCCTCGAGGCCGGCGGGCATACCGTAGTCGTGCTCGGCAGCGGGCACGATCACGTCTACCCTGCGCGGCATCGGCCGCTGTTCCATGAGGTCCTCGAGCGCGGCGGTGCTGTCGTCAGCCCCTGGGCCCCCGAGGTCCGACCGGCGCGATGGAGGTTCCTCCAGCGCAACTCGGTCATCGCCTGGCTCTCCGCGGCCGTGGTGGTCACCCGCGCCGCCGTGCGCAGCGGAGCCCTGTCCACTGCGAGGGCGGCGCGGGAGCTCGGGCGTCCCGTGCTCGCGGTGCCCTCCGACGTCGGGGAGGGGCGCGGCGAAGGCCCCAACGAGCTCCTCGCCCGCGGCCATGCCCTCGCTCTCACGGGACCGGCGGCGCTGGCTCGCGCCCTCGGCGAGCCCGCGGGGGGGCCCGGGCTCTGGCCGTCGCTGTGGGCTGGCACCGCGGATCCCTGGCCCGAGGCCGCCGGACCCCTCCCCTGCGAGGGGGAATCGGCGATGGCCGGAACACCCGCCGCGCAAGCCCTGCTCACGGCGTTGGAGGGGGGGCGCTCCGTGGACCTCGGCACGCTATCGGGCCAGACGCAGCTCCCTATTCCCGAGCTGACGGCCGCCCTCGTGGACCTCGAGGTCCTCGGCGTCGTGGAGAGCCTGGCGGGCGCCCGGTACCGGCGGGTGCGGGGCATGTGATGGTGACTCCAGAGCGGTAACCCCCGGCGAATCACCTGTGATTCTCGTGGGTTGTGTGTGGGTGGAGGATTTGACAGCCCGCGAGCCGGCTGGCTACGATGAGCGCGTTCGTGCGCTGTCCCTCGGTGAGCCCTCGAGATCCGGGCGCGGCGCCCCGTCCCGGCCGGCCCCCTCGGGCCCGAGGCAAGCCATGTCCGACGACAACACCTCCCTCGGCGGCGACTCCAGCGCCAACCTCGGCGACATGCTCGTCCAGAGCGACCTCATCAGCGACGAGCAGCTGATGGAGGCCAAGGAGTCCTCGCGTAAGGAGGGCGTGGGCCTGACCGGTGCCCTCGCTAAGCTCGGCTATGTCCAGGAAACCCAGCTCGTCGAGTTCCTGAGCCGCCAGTACGGCGTGCCCTCGATCAACCTCGAGGAGGTGGAGATCGAGGAGGAGCTCATCGAGCTCGTGCCCAAGGAGGTGGCGACGCGCCACAACGTGGTGCCCATCGAGCGCCAAGGCTCCACGCTCGTCGTGGCCATGAGCGATCCGTCGAACATCTACGCGATGGACGACATCAAGTTCCTCACGGGCTTCAACGTCG
>CAZEHU010000298.1:0-4723 GCA_964511605.1 uncultured Myxococcales bacterium | reverse complement strand
TGGCCTCGGCGCACGAGCCCCTGCTGCTGCGGCCGCTCTCGAAGAGCGCGCGGTCGGCTGGCCCCACGCTGCCATCCCCGTCCAAGTCGACCCGGGCGCAGCCGGCGATCGCCCAGGTGCAGTCGAGGAGCTCCGGGTGGCTCGAGCACAGCGGCAGGGCGTGGAGGAGCTTGATTCCGCCGACGTGGGTATGGCGGTGGGGCTCCGCGGGGGCCCAGGGCAGCTCCTCGAGGGGGCTCCCCCGGGCCTCGTAGCCGTCCTCGGTGCGGCGGATCGGCGGGTCGAAGCCGTAGGCATCCCGGTAGCGCTGCTTCACGGTCTCGCTGCGCCCGGCGAGGTGGGCCTCCACCTCCTCGAAGAGCTGCTCGTCGCTGAGCAGCTCCTTCGGCGCCGCGAGGGGGAGGTCGAGCAGCGCCTCGGTCTGGGCCATCCGGCTCTCCGCGGGCGCGAAGCCCTGGAGGTCGTCGACCGAGGGGGTGCCCCCGCCCCAAGCGTCGAGGAGCGCTGCCTCCCAGCGGCTCGAGTCCCAGAACCAAGGCTCGGTGCTCTCATAGAGGAGGCTGGTCAGGGTCCGAACCAGCTCGGTCATGTCCGCGAGGACCTTTCGAGCCTCGGCGAGCAGCTCGACTTGGCCCGTCGCCTCCGCGTATAGGGCGATCGCGGCGGCGCCCAGGGTCTTCTCGAGGAGATCGTCCTGGAAGGAGCCGATGAGGGTCTTGGCGGAGCCGGGATCGCCCTCCTCGAGCTCGCGGAGCACGTCGATGAGGGGCTCGCCGAGCACCGGGATCTGGTCGACCTCCTCCCAGTCCTTGCCGCACCAAGCCTCCGCGAGGCTGCCGCAGGTCCGCACCCCTTCGGGCACGGGGCAGTCCACGATGGTACCCAGCGCATCAGCGAGGACGAACTCGATCGAGCCGGGCAAGGGCAGCTCGGGGGGCGGCCACGCGAGGCCCTCGCTCGAGATCGCTCGCGCCAGGTAGGCGGTGGGGCAGTCCGAGAGGCTGCCCAGGTCCTCGATCTCCGTCTCTCCATCGGGCCTCAGCACCCCGGCCACCACCAGCTCCTCGTAGGGGTGGTGCTCGTCGACCGTCATCAGCGCGCTGCCGTGCTCGCCGATGAGGTCCCCGACACGCCTGCCGGCTTCCACCGCCCGCTGCGCCGCCGCCTTGACGTCCTCGTCCAGGTCCGGGTGGGAGGCCGCGTCGATCGCCGCGACGTAGCCCAGCGCCAGGTCCGGCAGGTTATCCCGCGAGTTGTGGTTGCTCCAGAACGCGCCGGCCCAGGGGTAGCCCGCCGGCGTCTGCATCATCGAGGTGCAGCAGTCGCTGACCGGGATGTAGTCCGGCAGGAAGCTGAACCCATAGGTCACCGCGTAGGGGCCGATCTCGGCCGCCGGCATGTAGCCGTGCAGGATATCGATGGGATGCTCGCGGAAGACATAGCGCGCGCCGCCGAAGAGGGTCGCCACCAGCTCCTCCTCGAGCGCTGGATCCGGCTCCAGCGGATGCGGCCCCACCGGCTCCCCCAGCCGCGTGCGCATCACCCCCCCGCCGAGCCCGTCCACCTCCATCGTCCACCCGGGATAGGCGCAGCGCGCGGTTACGCCCGCGTGCCCGCTGACCGCCTCGAGGAAGACCAGTCCCTCGAAGTGGCGGAGCGCCGCCAGCGCCAGCGTCCGCGAGCGGAAGACCTGCCAGGCCTGCCAGGTGGTCCAGGTGGAGACCCCGATGGCGTTGTTATCGTTCGGGCCCGCGACCACCTCGTAGCTCGTGCCCTCGGGGCCCTCCTCCCGGGCCACGCCGGCCTTCCCGATCACCAACCCCCAGCCCACATCGCCAAAGACCTGGAAGCGCTGGTGCGCCACCACCGCGCGCTCCACGCGCTCGCGGTAGTAGAGGCGGAAGGCCGCGGCGGCGGCCCCGACGTCGGCGACAGGGGCCGCGAGGCCCTCGGACACGTCTCCGGTGGCGTCAGCCGCCGGCTCCGTGGCCTCGGCCGCATCCGGGACAGCATCCGACGACGCCCCCCCCGCATCATGGTCGCCACCCCGGGCGCCGCCGCATGCCAGCAGGGCGAGCGCAGCGAAGAGAGGGACCCCGCGGGGGAGCACCAGCTCCTACCTCAGCCCGATCACGTAGAGGGCGAAGAGGATGCCCAGCAGGCAGGCGGCCGAGACGTGGTGGGCCACGTAGAAGGGCTTGGGGGAGTGATGGGTGCCGGGGTCGGCGGCGATCTTCTTCACCTTGGCCGTCGCCATGTGGTGCATGCCCGTGAAGATCACGACCAGGAGGATCTTGATGTGGAAGGTCCCGCCGGGCTCGGTGAAGAAGCGCGCGGCGCCGCCCGGGGACTGGAAGAGGAGGGTGAGACCCAGGATCCAGGTGGGCAGGAGCCCGAAGAACCTGGACATGCGAAGGACCCGCCGCGCGAAGTCCAGCATGCGCCGCTGCACGTCCACGGTCTCGCCGAGCGCGGAGATGCCGGCGCGGGTACCGACCATGAGGCCGGCCACCCAGATGAAAGCGACGAGCACGTGCAGGAACTTGATCCAGGCCATCGCTAGCGAACCTCGAAGTGCAGGGGGGCTACGAAGGTGAGGGGCGGCGACGCGGCAGCCACGAGCTCGACCGGGAAGACCTTGGCGTTGGTCGTGCCGTGCACGACACAGCCCTCGGCGAGGCCGCTATCCTTCGTCGAGCCCGCGGACGCAAGCTCGAAGGTGGAGCCCCCGACCACGCGATACCACGCCCCCTCGTGCCGGAAGCCGATGCCGTAGCCGGCGCGACAGTCGGTGCAGCCCCCGACTCCGAGGCCCACGGGCTCCGCGCAGACCGGGCCCCAGAAGAATGTTGTGCCCGGGTAGCGCACCACGCCATCGCTCATCGTGAGGTCGTAGAAGAGGCCGCTCGGTGGGTCGTAGACGGTGATGATGTCGTAGATCGCCCGGTCGGCCAGGTTGTTATCGGAGCCTCGCCGGATCAGCAGTCCGGCAGCCACCCCGACCGCGTCGACGACCCAGAGGCTCGCTGGCTCCCCTCCGGAAACCGCGCGGCGCCCGCGGCGCCCTTCGACCACGAGCTCGTCGCTCCCCACGACGTCCTCGGCGCCGAGCCCCTTCCGAGCCTCGCAGCCCGCCGCAGCCAGCACCAGGGCAGGGAGGACGAGAGCGAGCGCGGGGGAGAGCGAGCGTTTCATCGGGTGGTCGGCGCCGGCGAGCGTGGGGGAAGGGCCGGGCACCGGGCGGGGTTCGGAGCGTAGCAGTTGACCCTCCGGGGGGCGACCTCGATAGTCGTGCCCGCCGGAGCGACCGAGGGGGCAGCGTGGCACGATCAGCGTGGTCGAGGATTGGAGGCGCGGGCGGGCTCGTCCTCGTGGTGGCCCTCCTCATGCCGGCGGCCGGCGCGAGCGCCCAGGCCTCCGAGGGCCTCTCGGACAATGCGAAGCTGCGCAAGGACATGCGCGCTGTGGAGCTGGAGGAGGCGCGTGCCGCCGAGCGTGAGCGCAGGAAGCCGCGCATCCCTCTGAGCCGCAAGAACCTGCAGAAGCTCGCGGAGGACGCCGAGAGCTGTCGCGTCTTCCACCCCCAGCGCTGCGAGTCCCTCGCCACCATCGGCGCGTGGGGCGCCGAGGCCGGGCCGGCCCTCACCAAGCTCCTCGACAGCAAGATCGCGGTCCACCGCGCCGCCGCCGCGCTGATGATCGGCCACATCGGCTACCGGGCCTCGGCCGGACGCATCGTGCCCCTCTTCGACGATGGCGATCGCCGCGTCCGCCTGGCCGCCCTCACAGCCGCTGGACGCCTCCAGCCGGAGGGGGCCGTAGCCGCCCTCGGCGCCCGCCTTGGGGTGGAGGACTTCGACGAGAAGCTCACCGCCGCCGTGGCGCTCGGCCAGACACGCTCGCCGGGAGCCCTGGGCCCCCTGCTCACCTTGCTCCGCCACCAGCACCCCAAGCTGCGCGCCACCGCCGCGCGCTCCCTCGGCTCCGTGGGCGACAACCGGGCCACCATGCCCGTCGCCACCCTGCTGGCCGATCCCCGCTCGCCCCCCAACGTCCGAAAGGCGGCGTGCGAGTCCCTCGGCCGCCTGAAGGACGACCGCGCCGTGCCGATGCTCCTCCTGATGGTGGGCGACTCGGACGCCGGAGTGCGGGCGGCCGCGATCCACTCGCTCGGGCGGCTAAAGGACGCCCGCGCCGTCCCTCTGCTCTCGCTGGCCGCGAAGGAGCAGACCCTGACCCGCCCCGCGGTCGAGGCCCTCGGCGCCATCGGCCATAGCGATGGGCTGCCAGCGCTCATCCGGGTCCTCGAGGAGCGGCGCGACGACGAGCGTACGATCGAGAAGGCCTTCCTTGCGATCGGCGTGACGGGCTCCAAGACGGCGCTCCCCGCCCTCGTCCCTTACCTGAAGGACGACGACACCCGCTTCGTGGTCTGGGCCGCGGACGCCATCGGGCGCATCGGCGAGCGGAGCGCGGCCGAGCCCCTTCTCGAGGCCCTCCGCCGCGATGATCAGGACGTGAAGGATATGGTGGCGTGGGCCCTCCAGCAGGTCACGGGCCAGCGCCTCGGGGACGACGTGGACGCCTGGGAGGCCTGGCTCTTCCCCCCGCAGGAGTAGCTGCCCCCACCCGCCCGCGGGAGCTCGGCCCGCAAGCCCGCGGGATCGCAACCGCATCCGGGCTTATCGGCTCTCGGTGCGTGTGATAAGGGACCACGCTCCTG
>CAZEHU010000297.1:0-4726 GCA_964511605.1 uncultured Myxococcales bacterium | reverse complement strand
AGCATCGGCTACTCTTCCTGCCACTGGTGCCACGTCATGGAGCACGAGGTCTTCGCCCACGACGACGTCGCCGCGTACATGAACGAGCACTTCGTCTGCATCAAGGTGGACCGCGAGGAGCGGCCGGACATCGACTCGATCTACATGGACGCGGTGGTCTCCATGACCGGTCGCGGCGGCTGGCCGATGACCGTGCTGCTCACCCCCTCCCTCAAGCCCTTCTTCGGCGGCACCTACTTCCCGAAGGCGAAGTTCATGCGCATCGTCACCGACGCGCTCGACCGCTTTCGGAGCGAGCGCGAGTCTGTGGAGAGCGAGGGGGATCGGGTCTACGCCCGGATCGCCCGCGTCGCCCAGGCTGGCTCGGGCGCGACGCCGCTGTCCGGCGCCTCGATCCAGAGCGCCATCGATCGCTCCACGGGCGCCTTCGACCTCACCTGGGGCGGCTTCCGCTCCCGCATGAAGTTCCCCACCCCCACCAAGTGGCGCTTCCTCTTGCGAGCCTGGCGCAAGTCGGGCGACGAGGAGCTGGAGAAGGGAGTCCGCCTCACCCTCGACAAGATGGCCGACGGCGGCCTGCAGGATCACGTCGGTGGCGGCTTCCACCGCTATACCACCGAGGCCACCTGGCTGGTCCCCCACTTCGAGAAGATGCTCTATGACAATGGCCAGCTCGCCACCCTCTACCTCGAGGCGGCGGCGGCCTTCGAAGAGCCCCGCTACCTCGAGGTGGCCCGCGACACCCTCGAGTTCATGCTCAAGGAGATGTACGACGCCAAGATGGGCGGCTTCTACGGCAGCTACGATGCGGACAGTGGCGGAGAGGAGGGAACGTTCTACGTGTGGACCCCCCGCGAGCTGAGGAAGCTCGCGGGGGATCGCGATGGCGAGGCCCTCGCTCTGCTCCTCGGCGTCACGCCCCAGGGCAACTTCGAGCATCGCACCTCGATCCTGACCCGCCGAGCGACCCTCGCCTCCGTCGGGCAGCGCACCGAGCGGCCGGACAAGGAGATCGCGGACCTCTGGAGGACGTGGCGACCCAAGCTCTACGAGGTCCGCGCCAAGCGGGTCTGGCCCGGCCTCGACAAGAAGGTGGTGACGAGCTGGAACGGCCTCGCTATCGGTGCGTTCGCGCGCGGCTACTCGGCCACGGGCGAGCGTCGCTACCTCGAGGCCGCCCAGCGCAGCTCCGACTACCTCTGGCGCGTCCACCGGCGTCCGGAGGGGGAAGGGGGCGGCCTGTACCGCGCGTCCAACGAGGGCAAGGGGGATAGCGTCGCGGTCCTCGACGACTACGCCTTCCTCGCGGTCGGTCTCCTCGACCTCTTCGAGGCCTCCGGCGACATGAAGTCGCTCGACCGCGCCCTGACCCTGGTGGCAGAGGCCAATAAGCGCTTCCGGCGCGGGGAGCACCAAGGCTGGTACTTCACCGAGACCACGGACCGCAGCCTCATCCACCGCCCCTTCGAGCCCCACGACTCGGTCCGCCCCTCGGGCAACTCCGCGATGCTGGACGCGGAGCTCCGGCTCGCGGCCCTCCTCGGCGAGGAGGCCCGCTTCGAGCGCGTCTCCAAGACCCTGGCAGCGTATAGCCGCCCGATCGGCCGCGCAGGGACCGGCATGGCGGGCTGGCTGGATGTGGCGATGCGACTCGAGGGCCCCTTCTACGAGGTGGTGATCGCGGGGGACGCCGATACCCGGGGCGCCGAAGACCTGCGGCACGCCGTCTCCACGCTCGCGCCCTCCTGGGCCGTGCGCGCCAACGTACCGGCGGCGGGTCCAGATGCGGTCCAGCTCGAGAAGCTGCCCCCCCTCGCAGGCAAGCAGAGCAAGGGAGAGCTCGCTCAGGCCTATGTCTGCGTGCGCGGTGCCTGCAAGCGCCCCACCACCGAACCCAAGGCCCTGCGCAAGCAGATTCTCGACGGCTGGAAGCACTGACCCCAGGCTCGGGGGCCGATGCCTCGCTGGACCTTCCAGGACTTCGCCAACCGGCGGATGGTGGCGATGCTCCTGCTGGGCTTCGCCAGCGGGCTGCCCTTCGAGCTCACCGGCACCACGCTCAAGACGTGGATGTCCACCGCCGGCGTCGACATCGAGACCATCGGGCTCTTCGCGCTGGTGAGCCTGCCTTATGGCTACAAGTTCCTGTGGGCCTCGCTCTTCGATGCGTGGGCGCCGGGCTTCCTGGATCGGCGGCGGAGCTGGATGGTCGTGCTGCAGCTCGCGCTCCTCGTCAGCATCGCAGCCACCGGCCTCGTCTCCCCAACCCGCTCGCCCCTCCTCCTGGCAGCATTCGCTCTCGCGCTCTGCTTCTTCGCCGCCAGCCACGACATCGTCCTCGACGCCTACCGCACCGACGTCCTCCCCGAGCACGAGCGAGGCCCCGGCGTCAGCCTGTGGTCTCTTGGCTTCCGCGCCGCGATGCTCACGAGCGGTGGTGTCGCGCTCATCATCGGCGACGTCTGGGGCTGGCGCGCGGCCTACCTCTCGATGGCGGGGGTCATGGGGCTGATGCTCCTCAGCACCCTGCTCGCTCCCTCCGCCCCCGACGTCGCGGCCCGGCCCCAGTCGGTCCGCGACGTGGTCATCACGCCGCTGG
Source organism: uncultured Myxococcales bacterium (assembly GCA_964511605.1). Lineage (GTDB taxonomy): Bacteria > Myxococcota_A > UBA9042 > PHBI01 > JACKFB01 > CAZEHU01. The sequence continues at coordinate 2,127 of CAZEHU010000297.1, read as the reverse complement.
TCGCCTTCCTGGAGCGAGAGCGCGCGGTCTGGCTGCTCGCCCTCCTCCTCCTCTACAAGCTCTGCGACTCCTACGCCGCGACCCTCGGCGCCGCTTTCCTCGTGCAGCCCGGTGGCCTCGAGTTCAGCCCTACGGACATCGCCACCATCTACAAAGGCCTCGGCCTCGCCGCGACCATGGCCGGCGTGGTCGCGGGCGGGGTCGCTCTGGTGAAGCTGGGCCTGTACCGAGGTCTCCTGGTCTTCGGCCTGCTGCAGGCGGTCACCAACGGCATGTTCATGGTCCTCGCCGAGGTGGGCCACCACTACCCCACCCTCGTGGCCACCATCCTCATCGAGAAGTTCGCCGGCGGCATGGGGGACGTGCCCTTCCTCGCCCTGCTGATGGCCCTCTGCGACAAGCGCTTCAGCGCCTTTCAGTACGCCCTGCTATCCTCGATCCCCGCCATCGGTCGCAGCATGATCTCCGCCACCGCCGGGTATGCAGCCAGCTACCTGGGCTGGACCCTCTTCTTCGGCTTCACCGCGCTCGTCGCGATCCCCGGGCTGATCCTCCTCGTATGGCTGAGGCCCACCATCGGGCACTTGGATGACGAGGTGAATGGGAGAGGAGGGGAGAGCACCAGCCCGGGCTAGCCCGGAGCCGTGCCTCGATGGGGAGGGAGGCCCGGCTGAGGGGCCTTCGAGGCGGACCAACGCGGAGGCGAAGGGGACCGCCATCGCGGGAGGCGAAGCCTCCGGCCCTAGAAGAACGCCGAGGTGCCCGAGGTCCAGGGCCCCGGCGGGTCATCCCCGCGCGACGTGAGGATCAGCGGGCCGTTGTCCGTGATGGCGACCGAGTGCTCGAAGTGGGCCGAGGCCAGGCCGTCGGCGGTGACGACGGTCCAGCCGTCGTCCAGGATGAGCGTCTCTTCGGTGCCCATGTTCACCATCGGCTCGATGGCCAAGCACCAGCCGCGCTTGAGGCGCTTGCCGGTCCGCGGCTTGCCGTAGTTGGGCACCTGGGGCTCCTCGTGCAGGCGCCGGCCGACGCCGTGGCCGCAGAAGTCCTGGACGATCCCGTAGCCGAAGGGCTCGATGTAGCTCTCCACCGCGTGACCGATGTCGCCGATCCGATGGCCGGGCAAGCAGACCGCGATGGCCCGGTAGAGGCTCTGGCGCGTGCGCGCCATGAGGTCCTTCCGGTCGTCGCTGATCGTACCGACCGGAATCGTGACTGCGCTATCCCCCACATACCCATTGAGCGTGGCGCCGCAGTCGACCGAGAGGATGTCACCCTCCTCGAGGATCCGAGACTCCGAGGGGATGCCATGCACGATCTCTTCGTTCACCGAGACACAGAGCGAGGCCGGGAAGACCTCCGACCCCACCCGATAGCCCTTGAACGTCGGGGTCGCTCCCGCCCTGTGGATGATGCCCTCGGCGAGCTGATCGAGCTCCAGGGTGGAGACCCCGGGCCGCACCACGTCGTAGAGCACCTTGTGCACGTCCGCCACCACCTGGCCGGCGAGACGCATCTTCTCGATCTCGATCTTGGACTTCCGGACGATCACGGCGGCGTCTCTACGCGCCCCACCTGCGGAGGGCAAGGGCGAGGCCGAGCAGCAGCAGGACCGAAGGCGAGGAGCCGCCCGGGGCGCCTCCACATCCCGAGGACCTCTTCTTGCCCCCGCCGTCGCTCTCGCTGTCATCCGGCGGGTCCTCGCTGTCCGCCTCGGGACCGCTACCGGGGTCCTCGCCGTCCCCGGTCGAGCCGGCCTCCGCGGTGCCCTCCGGCTCCGCGACCTCGTCGGGGCCGTCCGGCTCGGCGACATCCTCGGGTCCGGCCTCGGCCTCAGCGACCTCCTCGCCACCGCCGGATTCCGCGTCGGGGGTGGTATCCGCCGGCTCGGGCTCGGGCTCGGGCTCGGGCTCGGGCTCGGGCTCAGCCCCCGTCTCGAGGCAGATCCACAGGTCCTCGAGCTCGGTCTGCTTCAGCTCGCAGATCCACCCCTCGGGACACTGCTTGTCGTCGTCACAGAAGGGGGCGCAGTAGCCATCGTCCAGCTCCGGGGTGGTGAACCAGCACAGGGTCGCGCACTCGTACAAGGAGATGAGGCACATCTGGTTGCAGTTCAGGTAGTCGATG
>CAZEHU010000296.1:2056-4745 GCA_964511605.1 uncultured Myxococcales bacterium | reverse complement strand
CGCGCGGGTCGTTGCCGCTCGGCTTACGCGCGGGTCGTTGCCGCTCGGCTTACGCCTCGCTCGGGTTCAGCCTGGCTCGTCCCCTTCGTCGTGGCGGCCGACGGCCCGCCAGAGATTGGCCCTGCCGAATCCGTGGGGGAGCAGGGAGGCGAGCTCCACCTCGGTCGCCTCGCCGTGCTCCGGGGCGAGGGTGATCGGCAGGGTCTCGACGAACTCCCGAAGCGTCTGTCGACAGAGGCCGCAGGGGCTCACGGGCTCGTCGGTATCGGTGCTGATCGCCAGGGCGACGAAGCGCCGCTCCCCGGCGCTCACCGCCGCCGAGACGGCGGAGCGCTCGGCGCAGGTGCCGGCCGGATAGCTCGCGTTCTCCACGTTGACGCCCACATAGATCGCGCCGCTCTCCCCGCGGAGGGCCGCGCCCACCTGGAAGCGGCTGTAGGGCGCATAGGCCCGCGATCGCGCCGCGCGCGCAGCGGCGATCAGCTCGGCCCGGCTCGCGCGCTCCTCGCCGCTCGAGACCTCGGAGCTCAAGACCTGGCCTCGACCGCAAGGTGCTCGGTCAGGCGCCGCACGAGCTCGAGCAGGCGCGGACCGGCGCTGTCGGCCACCACCGCCACGTCGCTATGGTCGAGGAGCTCTTCGCCGAGCCCTGCCGCGGCGTTGGAGACCACGCTCACCGCCAGGGTCTTCACGCCCATATGTCTCAGGGCGATCGCCTCGAGCACCGTGGACATGCCCACCACCGAGGCCCCCATCGTCGCCAGCATTCGGATCTCGGCCGGGGTCTCGTACGACGGCCCCAGCAGGCCCGCGTACACCCCCCTGGCCAGGGTGATTCCCGTGTCGGCCGCGCAGTCGTCGAGGACGTGGCCGAGATCCCGATCGTAGACCTCGGTCATGTCGGGGAAGCGAGGCCCGAGGGCCTCGATGTTCGGCCCACTGAGGGGGTTGAGCCCGGTCAGGTTCAGGTGATCGGCCAGGCGGCACAGAGAGCCTGGCCCGAGGTCTGGATCGATGCCCCCGGCCGCATTGGTCAACATCACTCGCGGCGCTCCCAGCCTGCCGAGGAGCCGCACGCCGTGCACCACGTCGTGAACCGGATGTCCCTCGTAAGCGTGGCAGCGCCCCGAGAGCACGGCGACCGCAAGCCCAGAGATCGTCCCCAGGACCAGCTCGCCCTTGTGGCCCACCACGTGGGGCCGAGGCATGTGGGGGATCTCGCTGTAGGGCACGATCGTCGCCCCCTCCACGAGGGTGCCGACGGCGCTGAGGCCACTGCCGGCGACGATGCCGAGCGCCGGCGTCCGGCTCCAGCGGGAGCGGACGACGTCGCAGGCCTCGTCGAGGCGGCGGAGGATCTCGGCAGGCGTGGGCTCCATGAGGACCTCAGTCGATGCGGTCGAGGATGAGAGTGGCCGTGGTGCTGGGCGGCGCCTCGCCGAGCGCGAAGGCCGCCGCGATGCGCCGCTGGAGCTCGGCAGGGGGCGGACCCGAGGGCCCGTGTCGTACTGTGGCCAGCGGCTGTCCGGCCGCGACCCACGCCCCACGGGGCGCGTCGATGCGGATGCCCACCTCGGGATCCACCGCCTGATCGCTCCGGGTCCGTCCGGCGCCCAGCGCCACCGCGGACAGGCCGATCTCGAGTCCATCGATGGACTGGACGTGCCCCGCTGCGGGCGCCGCGATCACGGTCTCGCCTCGTGGGGTCGGGAGTGCCGCGAGGTCGCCCCCATGCGCCCGCACCATGCGATGGAAGCGGTCGAGGGCGCTGCCATCGTTCAGGGCCTCTCGGATGGCGGCCTGCCCCTCCTCGGGGCTCCCGCCGCTCGCCAGCTCGACCATCGCGCCGCCGAGGGTGACGACCAGCTCCTCGACGTCCGCCGGACCTCGGCCCTCGAGGGTCGCCAGCGACTCCTCCACCTCGACCTGGTTGCCGACGAGCCGACCGAGGGGCTCCTCCATTCGCGTGAGGAACGCGATGACCCGCTTGCCCATCGCCCGACCTACGCCGACCATCGCCTGGGCCAGGCGGCGAGCGTCCTCCTCGCCCTTCATGAAAGCGGCGCGGCCGACCTTCACGTCGAGGACCAGGCCCTCGATGCCCTCGGCGAGCTTCTTGGACATGATGCTGGCGGTGATGAGGGGGATCGACTCCACGGTCGCCGTCACATCCCTCAGGGCGTACAGGCGCTTGTCCGCCGGGGCCACCTCGGCGGTCTGCCCGATGATCGAGCAGCCCACGTCCGCGAGCACCTCCCGGAAGCGCTCGACGGTCAGATCCGTGCGATAACCGGGGATCGACTCCAGCTTGTCCAGGGTGCCCCCCGTGTGGCCCAGGCCACGGCCGCTGACCATGGGTACGATGCAGCCCGAGGCGGCCGCCGCCGGGGCCAGGGGCAGGGAGATCTTGTCGCCGACGCCGCCCGTCGAGTGTTTGTCCACACGCCCGGTGCCAAGCGCGATGAGATCGAGCACCTGCCCGCTCCGGAGCATCGCGTCGGTCCAGACGCCCGTCTCCTCGGCGTCGAGGCCCTGGAAGAAGATCGCCATCGCCATCGCGGCCATCTGGTAGTCCGGCAGGGCGCCACGGGCGTAGGCGTCCACCAAGTGGCGGATCTCCGCCTCCGCCAGGCGTCCGCCGTCCCGCTTGGCGGCGATGAGCTCGACGACGCTCCGCACGTCGGCTAGC
>CAZEHU010000296.1:0-2046 GCA_964511605.1 uncultured Myxococcales bacterium | reverse complement strand
AGCTGAGCAGATCGGGGAAGAAGCTGCGGCCCCCGCCCTACGGCGCCTCGAGGCCGTAGTTGTCCGCCAGGGTCGCGCCGATATCCCCAAGGCCATCCCGCGTCCCGAGGTCGATCCCGCTCGGGACCGCCGGTGTATAGGCCAGCAGGGGCACGTACTCGCGCGTCTGTCCGCCGCCGGCCAGGAGGGCGTCGTGGCCCGTGAGCCCCGCGATGAGCAGGAGGGTGCCCTCGTCGACCGCATCGAGGAGGTTGGGGATCTGGGCATCGAACCACTCGAGCTGGCGCGCGGCTGCGACCGGTCCGCCGCTCGAGGCCTCGGTGGCGAAGCTCGCGATCACGACCCCCTCCCCGCCCGCCGCGGTGAGCGAGACCAGGCGTCGGAGGACAGCCTCCCGCCCCAGATCCGACTCGCGGCTGGAGCCCGCGTCCTCCGCGAGCTCGCCGGCCACGGCGCCCAGCAGATCCACCGCCACGCCCGCCGCCACCAGGTTCGAGAGCACGTCGGAGAGCATCTCCTCGAAGGCTCCGGCGGAGCCGGCGTCGTCCGTGCGCCTGCCCATACGTCCCACGCTGGCCGCGGGCGGCTCCGCTGGCGGCAGACCTCGCGTGGGGGCCACATTGCCCAGGCCCATCCACTGCAAGAAGGGCAGCTCCAGGCCGCCCGCATAGGCTGCCAGGTGGTGAAGCGTATTGGCCCCTGTGGCGCTGTCGGCGAGGGCCCCGATGCCGAAGCCGTCGACGACACAGATCACCACCTGGCCGAACCCTTCGCGCTGTTGTCGAGACATGGTCAGGCTCCCGGACGATGTCGCGGCCATCCTCCGATCGGCGACGGAGATCGTAAAGAATCCGGCTGAATTCCAGCGGCCTTGTGGGCCCGCGCGCCCTCGTGGTACCGGCGGGAGCATGGATGCGCTCCGGCTGATGAGGTGGCAGGCGCGGGCGGTGGCGCGGCGCGCGGCCGCTGCTGGGGCGCTCGGACTCCTCGCGGGGCTCGCGGCCCTGGCGGCGACCCTCGCCCTCGGCCAGTGGATCGTCGATCTCGCGCTCCTCGACCTCGGACCCGAGCCCGAAGCGCCCGATGTCCTCGGCATCGTGCGCGACCGGGCCTTCTGGCTCTGCGCTCTCGAGATCCTCGTCTTCGCGTATACGAGCTTCGAGGTGCTCTTCCGGGCCCCGGACGCGCGCTTCATCGGCCTGGTGCCGGTGCCCGGACGCTCGCGCTACCTCGCGCTCCTCGTCCGCTCCTGGCTGCTCCACCTTCCGCTCGCGGTCCCCGGCCTCACCTACGCGACCGCCCTCGCGCTGGCAGGCGCCGGCGGCGCCGGCCTCCACGTCGCGGTCCTCGCCGGCGGCACGTGGCTCGCGGGGGTGCCCTTCTGCGCCTGGATCCACCTCAGCGCCGGCCGCACCCTGCTTGGCTCCGCGAGCGCGCTGCAAGGTGCGGTGGGAGGCGGCCTCGTCGACGAGGAGGCGGCGTTCCTGCTCTGGTCCCCGGCGGTCTGCCTCGCCGCCGTCCTGACCGCTGTGGTCCTCGCCGACGCGGCGATGGTGCGCGGCTACCTCGTCACGCCTGTGGCGGCCGCCGCCGCGATCACGCTCTGGGCCGTCGCCCGGGGCCGCCACGATGCGGAGCGCTGGTGGACCTCCGCGAGCGCGCGCTTCGGGGAGCTGGACTCGCCGCCGACGCTCCGCGCTGAAGGGGAGCAGGGCCGATCCTCCGGCCGTGGCTGGGTCGAGCGGCTGCCCACCGCCGCACGTCCGTGGGCATGGCGAGATCGGCTCCAGCTCCGTCGGCGCCATCGGGCAGATCGACTCATCGCATGGGCCGCGGCCGCCGCTATGGTCCGCCTCGGCGCCATAGCCGAGAGTGGGGCGGAGGCGATGGCGGACGCGCTCCTCCTCGAGGTGCTCGTGGTGGCCCTGCTCTTCGCCAGCGCCTTCCGCGTCGAGGGCCAGGAGCTGGGGAGTCCCTGGCTCGATCGCTCCTTGCCCGCCGCCCCCTCGGCGCGCTTCGCCGGCTCCGCGGCGGCCGGCCTGGTGC
>CAZEHU010000295.1:0-4753 GCA_964511605.1 uncultured Myxococcales bacterium | reverse complement strand
CCACGCGCTCGCTCCGTTCGAACCAGAGCGTCGGCGCCAGGGGGAGGCCGGCAGCCTCGAGCTCCCGGAGGTACCCCTTGTCCGTATTCCACGCCAGCACCGCGGCCGAGTTGTACAGGCGCGTCGCCGCCTCGACCCCCTCGGCCCAGGCGACGAACTCCCCGCGTCGCTCCATGTAGTCCCACGTGGTGCGCACCAGCACCGCGTCGAAGGTCGCCCAGTCCACGCCCCCCGCGTCCCAGGCCGGCTTCTCCAGGGTCGCCCCCCGGGCCTCGAGGGCCGCCTCGAGGGGGGCATCGTCCACCTCCCACTCGAAGAGGTCCCGGCAGGTAGCGAGGGCGATCCGCACGGCCCGAGCATAAGGGAGGGGCGGGGCCGCGGGAATGGGCCCGATGCCGGGCACCTTGACGCCAGCGCGCCTCCCGCCGGACAGTGAGGCGGCGCCCAGGAGGTCTTCCCTATGCGTCCACGTCCCGTCGCTCCGATCCTGGTCCTCGGTCTCTCCCTCGCCCTCGCCGGGGCCTGTGGCTCGAAGGAGGAGGCGAAGCCGGAGGCCCAGCCCGTGGAGGCCGAGAAGCCCACCGAGGCCGAGAAGCCCACCGAGGCCAAGCCCGCGGAGGCCAAGCCCGCCGAGGCCGTGGAGGCGAAGCCCACCGAACCCGCGAAGCCCGCCGAGGCCGCGGCCGCGACGGGCGAACAGGGCGCGACCGCGGAGGCCGGCGAGGGCGACGAGCCCGAGCGTCCTCGCATCAAGCTGGGTGTCGGCGGCGTGAGCCTGCTCGGCGGCTCGGCGCCCAAGGCCGGCGCCGTGAAGCTCGGCACCGGGACCACCCTCGGCGTCGCGGGCGCCGCCGCACCGGCTGGGAGCCCGACCGCTCCGGGCGCAGGGGAGGGCAGCGCCCTCGAGGTGAAGGCCCCGGGCGGCACCATCACCGTGAAGAAGGGTCTGCTCGCGGAGCCCTTGAAGGCCCCCAAGCCTTGATCCTGGCTGCCCCGACCCAGGGGCTCCGCCACCGCGTCCCGGTCCGCGTGCTCCTGGTCGCACTCGCCGGCGCTCTGCTCGCCGGTGCGCACGGGGCCGCTCTGTGCCGCTCGACCCCGCCACCGATCCCCGAGCCCCAGTGCTCGCCCCCCCGGGTCGGGCTCGACTGGCGGGCCCCCTACGACGCCTGGGTCGAGGGAGACGCCCTGCCCGACGTCCCCCTCCTCGATCAGCGAGGCCGCGCCTTGTCCCTCGCCTGCTTCAAGGATCGCTGGCTGGTGCTCGGCTTCGTCTTCACGCGCTGCCCCAACCCGAAGGCCTGCCCCCTGACCATCCAGCGCATGAAGGAGATCCAGGCCGCCTTCGACGAGGCTCGGGCCGACGGCCGCCTCGACAGCCAGAAGCTCCACTTGATCGCCCTCACCCTCGATCCAGACTTCGATCAGCCGCCCCAGATGGCCGCCTGGCTCGAAGCTCAGGGCGTCGACACCCGCACCTTCTGGATGGCCACCGGAGAGCGGGAGCTGATGGAGGACGCACTGCCTAGCCTCTTCGGTGTCCTGGCCCTCCCCGCGGGCGAGAGCATCATCAAGCATACGGTCAAGATCGCGCTGGTGGCGCCGGGCCTCGAGCCGGTCGAGGAGTGGAGCAACAACGAGGTCACGGCCGCGGAGGTCCTCGACCTCATCGCCGGACCTCGCTGAGCACGGACCCACGGACGTTTACGCCCCCGTGGCCATCTGGTAGTCGCCCGGCCTCCGCCCCCCGTGCGCTCCCGGAGCCCCCGTCATGTCCGACGCCGCTGCCGACGTCTCCCCCGAGGCCGCCGAGGCCCTCGAGACCGAGTACCCGCCCGTCAACCTCTCGGTGCCCCAGTTCACCGCGCGTGCGATCCTCACGGGCATGGTGCTCGGTGGGCTCCTCAGCCTCTGCAACGTCTACGCGGGGCTGAAGATCGGCTGGGGCTTCAACATGTCGATCACCAGCGCGATCCTGAGCTATGGCCTCTGGATGGGGCTGTCGCGGGCCTTCGGCCTGCGCACCTGGAACCTGCTCGAGAATAACGTCAACCAGACCGCGGCCTCCTCGGCGGCCTCGATCTCGTCCGCGGGCCTCGTGGCGCCGATCCCGGCCCTCACGATGCTGACGGGCTACGAGTGGAGCTACCCGATCCTCGTGATCTGGACCTTCTCGGTCGCCGTCGTAGGGGTCGTGGTCGCGGTGGGGCTGCGCAAGCAGATGTTGATCGTCGACGCGCTGCCTTTCCCCTCGGGCATCGCCACCGCCGAGACCCTCAAGGAGATGTACGCCCACGGGGCCGAGGCGATGAAGCGCTTCTGGATGCTCGTCGCAGGCGCCGCGGGGGCCTCGATCCTCAAGCTCCTCACCATCTTCAAGCTGATGCCGAAGCTGCTCGCGTTCCCCGGCTCCGTCGCTGCCGGGGCCTCGAGCGCGCTCGAGGCCAAGGGCATCACCACCATGAGCCTGAAGAACCTCACCTTCGGCGCCCAGACCACGGGCCTGATGTTCGGCGTGGGCATCATCGTCGGGCCCCGCGGCGGCCTGTCGATGCTGCTCGGCGCGATCCTCGCTTGGGGCATCATCGGTCCGATGGCCCTCGACGCCGGCATGACCGTGCCCGGCAAGGCGGATCCCGAGGCCATGTGGTTCGGCGCCATGATCAAGTGGATGCTCTGGCCGGGCGTCGCGATGATGGTGGTCGCCTCCCTGACCAGCTTCGCGTTCTCGTGGCGCTCGGTCGTCGCGGCCATCACCGGCACGACGAAGCGCGCCGGAGACGCCACCGACGGTGGCGAAGACAAGACCCACGACGTGCCCCGCCGCCTTTTCCTCGCGGCCCTCGCTATCACCCTCCTCCTGAGCGTCATCCTCCAGGGGACGGTCTTCGACATCGGCTGGGGGGTCGCCGCGTTCGGTGTGCTCCTCACCTTCGCGCTCGCGATCGTCGCCGCGCGTGTCTCCGGCGAGACCGCCATCACCCCGGTCGGCGCCATGGGCAAGGTCACCCAGCTCACCTTCGGCGCCATCGATCCCGCCAACGCTACCTCCAACCTGATGGCCGCCAACGTCACCGGGGGCGCCGCGAGCCAGTGTGCGGACCTCCTGCACGACATGAAGACGGGCCTGATGGTGGGCGCCTCGCCGCGCTTCCTGGCCTTCGCCCAGGTCTTCGGCGCCCTCGCGGGGGCCGTCGCTGGCTGCGCCTTCTATATGATCCTCGTCCCCAACCCCTCGGAGATGCTGCTCACCGAGGAGTGGGCAGCCCCCGCCGTCGCCCAGTGGAAGGCCGTCGCCGAGGTCTTCATGAAGGGCATCGACAACCTGCCCCAGGGAGCCCCCGCGGCGATCCTGTGGGGCTCCATCGCCGGCTTCGTCCTGGCGATCCTCGAGAAGGTCCTGCCCAAGAAGGTGGCCACCTGGATCCCCAGCCCCTCGGCCATGGGCATCGCCTTCGCTATCCCGGCCTTCTACAGCGTGCAGATGTGCCTCGGTGGCCTCACCTCGGTCGTCGTCCGCCGGATCGCCCCCGCGTGGTCCACGCGCTTCCTCATCGTGCTGGCCGCCGGCATGATCGCCGGGGACACCCTCACGGGCGTCGGCGACGCGATCGTGCTGGTGCTCCGGGGCCTCGGACAGTAGCCCTGAGACGCTCGAAGGGCGCCCCGGTACAAAGCGCGCTCGCTCGGGCTACTCGCCGCCGATAAGCTCGTCTATGCTCCCTCGCGTGGCCCCCTCGGTACGAGCGAGCGGGCATGCCATGCCGTACAGCCGCGACGAGGAGGCGAGCCGCTTGCAGGTGAAGATCGCCAGCGCCACCGGCGCGACGACCCTGGGCGACATGAGCGACGTGAGCCCCAGAGGGATCACCCTCGAGTACAGCGGTCGCCGTCCCCCGATCTATACCCTCGGGGCTCCGATCTGGGTCGTGCTCTCCACCAAGGACGAGCGCCGCCCGCTGAAGCTCGCCGGGGCCGTCGAGCGTCGCTGGGATGATGGTCGCTGCCGCCGCTACTACTTCGGCTTCGCAGGAGCCGTGGACCTGGCCCACCTCCACACCCTCGGGGTCGTCGGCCTCATCAACCAGCGCCAGAGCTTTCGTGTGAAGCCGGCCGATGGCGAGGTGGTCCCGGTGACCATCTACTCGCCGGACGGACAGGACAAAGCCAAGGGCACCCTGAGCGATATCAGCGAGGGCGGCATGGGCATCGTGGGGCCGAAGTTCCTCGAGCAGAAGATGGCCGCCACCACCACCATGAAGACCGCGCTCACGCTGCCGGGGGGTCGCCTCGAGCTGACGATCCTGTCGGACATCGTCTTCCGGGGCATCGCCGGGCCCAGCGTGCGCTACGGCCTGAGCTTCGATCGGGAGCGCACGCCCCACTTCCGCGCGATCCAGCAGCGCGTCGGGGCCTACGTCATGCTCCGCCAGCGGGAGCTCCTCGCCGAGGAGCGCAAGGCCAAGCGCTGATGCCGGGACGCTCGACCCCCATGCCCCACGCCGAGCGCCACGCCGTGCTCGGAACCCCCATGAGCGGGCCCTTCGAGGGCCTGGCCCTCGTCGAGGTGGGCATGGGCTGCTTCTGGGGCGCCGAGCGCCGCCTCTGGCTCCAGCCGGGGGTGCACTCCACCCAGGTGGGCTACGCCGGAGGCACGACCCCCCACCCCACCTATGAGGAGGTCTGCAGCGGCCGCACGGGCCACACGGAGGTGGTCCGCGTCGCCTTCGACCCCGCCAAGACCACGCTCGAG
>CAZEHU010000294.1:0-4763 GCA_964511605.1 uncultured Myxococcales bacterium | reverse complement strand
GTCACGCCCCGGTTGGCGGCAGAGACGATGCTGCAGAGGTCACGGGCCGAGGCCGCGAGGCTCGAGCGACGGCGGCAGGCGTGGCACGAGCGGATGCCCGAGCTCACGAAGGCGCTCGTCGAGGGCCACGGAGCGGAAGAGGTATGGCTCCTCGGCTCCCTCGCTTGGGGGGAGACCCACCGACGGTCGAATGTGGACCTCGCGGTCCGGGGCGTGGCGCCGGGACGCATCCTCGACCCGTCAACGCGCCTCGGCCAGTGCATCGAGATCGCTGCCAGCATAGTACAGGGGGAGGAAGACAAGGCGCTGCTCCGGCAGGGTTCCATAGGGGCGAGCAGAGAAGACCAGGCCCTCCCCACAGTGGGGCCAGTTGCGCAGGAAGAGGTGGAGGCCGCGGAGGCGACCGGCGGCGCCGGACTTGACCTCGATGGGGTGGACGCGGCCACCCGCCACGCCGAGATAGTCCACCTCCGCCGTGCTGCCTCTCTTCGCCCGGGACCAGAAGTGCAGGGGGCCTCCAGAGCGGGCCCTGAGCTCCTGGCCCACGAACTGCTCCGCCAGCGCACCCTCGTGGAGGGCGAGGAGCTTCTCGTGGAGCAGCAGGGAGGGGGGGAGGCCACGGAAGGCCTGGAGCAGGCCGATGTCGAGCAGGAGGGCCTTGAACACCCTGGCGCTCGCGCCCGCGCCGAGGGGTAGAACCGGTGGGTTGGACGAGGGAACGCGGCTGACGAGGCGAGCGCGGACGAGGAGCTCGAAGGCGCGCTTGAGCGTGGGGGGAGACCACCCCTCCGCCAGCCGGCTGTACTTGGTGGTCGAGGTGGCGTATCGGGCCACCCCTCTGAGCACGGCCTCGATACAGTCGGGATCAGCCCGGCCGGCGTAGCGGGGGACGTCCTGGCGCCAAGCCTCGATCAGGTCCCGGTGGACCTGCGTGACTCCTCGGAGAGAGCCCGTGTCCACGAAGGTCTTGACCGCCTCCGGCATGCCGCCGACGAAGAAGAAGGTGCGGACCTCCTCGAGCAGCGAGCGGTGCACCGCCACCGGTAGGGGGCGAGGCGGCTCGTCGAGCAATGCTGCGAGGCGCCCGCGTCCGCGCGCGCACAGGAACTCGGCGAACCCCATGGGGTGCACCTCGAGGAAGCGGACGCGGCCCACCGGGAAGGGGTTCGCGTCGAGCGCGAACTCCAAGAGGGACCCCGCCGCGATGACGTGCAGCTCCGGTACCTCCTCGTAGAGGTAGCGGAGCGCCATGAGGGCTCGTGGGCATGCCTGGATCTCATCGAAGAAGAGCAGGCTCCGCCCCGGGACCAGGTCCCTGTCCAGGAGCAAGCGGAGCTCGGAGAGCAGGCGGTGGGCGTCGAGATCGCCCTCGAACACCCGGTGCAGGGAGCGGCTTCGCTCGAGGTCGACGGCCACCAGCTCCTCGAAGTGCGTGCGACCGAAGGACTCCACCAGGGTCGTCTTCCCGACCTGTCTCGCCCCTCGCACCACCAGGGGCTTGCGACGCTCCTCGCCGCGCCACCGGACCATCTCGGCCTCGAGCCTTCGCCACATGGGGGTAGGATGGTGATCATTGGGCCATAAATCAACCGGTTGGTGTTGGTAATATGGGGGTTATTTCGACTCGATCGCCGGAGATATGGGGGGCGCTGGTCCGTCCGACCCCACGCGCCAGGGGGATCTGCGCCCTACTGGAGTCACGGCGTCGCCCACAGCCACGAGGCGGATTGCACCGCGAGCGCTCGAACCCCTACGAGCCCAATCGGCCGGGCGACGGAGCCTACCTCCGGCCTGCGGTAGACCTCCGCGGGGCCTACTGGATGGGGCGCTGGGCGCGGAGGTAGAGGCTCAGATCGTCCCCCGCCTCTCCTGATCCCGCTCGATCGAGCCCAAGAGCGCCCCGAAGACCACGAGGTTCTCGGCGGAACCATGACGGTCGTCATGGATGCTCTGCGCGTCGTGCTAGGGTCGGGAGGCACCCGGAGCCACCTGACCGTGACCCTCTGCCAGCGTCTCGACCGCCGCCTGAAGGATCCCGTCGCCGCGGGCACCCACTTCGTGGGCCTGCTCGCCGCGGTCGCGGGCCTCTTCGTGCTGCTCGAGGGGTGCGAGGCCGATACGCTGAAGACCTGGGGCCTCGGCATCTACGGCTCGTCGCTCGTCGGGCTCTTCCTGGCCTCGACGATCTACCATGCCCTCGACCTGGGCGATCGCGGCAACCAGCTCCTCCGCAAGCTCGACCACGCCGGGATCTTCCTGCTGATCGCCGGCTGCTATGTGCCCGCCATCGTCCACTTCCTCGATGGCTCCTGGCGGGTGGGCATGCTGTGGGCGGTGGGCAGCGTGGCGTTGGCCGGCATCCTCTTCAAGCTCCTGTGGATCGATTGTCCTCGCTGGCTCTCGGCGGGCCTGTACGTGGCGATGGGCTGGATGCTCCTCATCCCGGGCGATCGCTTCTTCGATGCTATGCCCGACGCCATGTTCACCTGGCTGCTCGCGGGCGCGGTCCTCTACCTGGTCGGCGCGGTGGTCTACGTGCTCAAGCGCCCCGATCCGTGGCCCGGAGTCTTCGGCTTCCACGAGATCTGGCACATCTTCGTGCTCGCCGCCGCGGCCGTGCACTACGTCTTCTTCTACGACCTCATCGGCCTGCCGATCCCGACCTGATCGACGCCGCGGCCGCGGTCTTCGCTTGCTCGCCAGAGCGCCAGGGGGTACCAACAGGGCATCCAACGGAGGCCTCTGATGGCACGACCCCCGAGGATGCGTACCAGGCTCGCCGTCGCGCTGCTGTCGGCGTTGTGGCTCCTGAGCGGCACGACCGCGTGTGATGATGGCGGCAGCGCCACCACCCCCGTACCGGTGGCGGCGGGCGGGAGCGGGACCGGCTCGGCGACGGGGTCCGGAGGCGTGACGGGCGCCTCGGAGCTGGCGCTGACCCACGATGAGCTGGCCGGCACCACCTACTACGTGGTGGTCTGCCCGCAGGGATATGGCTTCTCCACCCTGAACACGGATGGCACGCGGGTGCACTCGGTGGGCATGGGGACCTTCGATACCTCCATCGAGCACCCGAACAGCGGCGGTTGGGCGGTGAAGCACGGCGACCTCCGGCTCCTCAGCGAGGAGGGAGTGGTCAAGCGCACGCTCTCGCGCCTCTCGCAGCAGGAGGGCTATCGTGTGATGAGCCTCGATCCTCCGGTCCAGGTCGAGGGTGTCAACCAGACCCAGAGCCGGCACTACGAAGACAAGGAGGCCGCGGAGGCCCTCGTCGCCTCCCTGGCCGCGGCGGGCCATTGCGTCTCCAAGGTGCCGTGGGAGGAGGCCATCGCAGAGTGATGAGGGGGGGGCGCCTCAAGGACAAGGCACGTGCTCGGCGTCCGGCGCGCTCGCGGCGTCCTCCGTATTGCCGTAGCGACCCATATTGACCCGGCCGCCGTTGGAGTCGGGCTCGAAGCAGTAGTCCGCTGCGGGATCGCCGTCGTCGACGCCGGGGGAGGTCGGCGCCAGTCGCCAGTCGCCCGCCGCGGCGTCGACGAAGAGAGGCTCGGCCTCCTCCATATTCGTCGCCTCGACCAGGCCGTCGCTCGGCGTATTGTAGAGGTAGTCGAGGCCGAAGTAGAGGGACCAGCTCAGGTCGACGAACCCGGCGCTCCCTTCGTGGATGACGGCGCTGCCGGAGGCGTAGGCGAAGAGGCTGTTCGTGATCGCGACGTCCCCGATGTGGTCGTCCTCCTTGTC
This sequence comes from uncultured Myxococcales bacterium, assembly GCA_964511605.1. Classification (GTDB taxonomy): domain Bacteria; phylum Myxococcota_A; class UBA9042; order PHBI01; family JACKFB01; genus CAZEHU01. The sequence goes on along the minus strand of CAZEHU010000294.1, from coordinate 1,022 downwards.
GACGCAGAAGGTGGCGGACTCGGGATCCTGGCCCTCCCCGATGCCCGGAACGCAGGTCAGGTGGGTGATGGTGATCGGGCTGTCCCCGTCGGCGAGGAAGAGCCCGACCGAGCCTGGCCACTCGGCGGCGTCGGCGTCGGCGAGGTCGGTGATGGAGAGGTGGGAGAGGAGCGGGGAGGGGCTCTCCTTCACGTAGATCCCTATCGCCCGGTAGCGGCCTTCGTCCCCGCTGCCATCGTTCGACGGGGGGGCGTCCCCGCCGGCGATGCCGGCGAGATCGATACGCTGCACGACCGCGTCCGCGCTGTTCAGTAGGTACAGCCCCACCCCGCGCGCGCCTCGCCCGCCGGCACCGAGCCCCCCTGCGAAGCCGCCATCCCCGCCGAAGACGTCGTGGATGAGGTTGTCCTCGATCGTGCTGCCATCCGAGCCCTCGATGCGCATCCCATAGCCCCGCCCGCCCTCGCCGGCGTCGGCCCCGTAGCCGGCGGTGCCGCCGGCGCCCCCGATGATGTGGCTCACCTCGTTGTCCGTGACGATCGCCTCCGGGCAGCCCTGCACGAGGAGTCCGATGGTGCTGCCCGCGTTGCTCCCGTCGACGAAGCCCTGGCCTCCGTCCGGGTCCCACTGCCCGCCGGTCCCTCCCGGCTCCCCGACGGACCCGCTCACGACGTTGCCCTGGATTCGCGCCCCCGGGCTGTCGAGGACCACGAGCTCTCCCTCGCTCGTGGCCGTGGAGGGGGCCAGCAGGCTGAGGCCGGTGATGACAGGCGCGTCGAGGCAGGTCAGATAGACCAGGGGCTCGCCGTCGAGCGTATTGCTCATGTCGACCGCGTGGCACGCCCCCTCCTCCTCGGAGACGTCGAGCCCCAGACCGATCCCGGCGCGCCCGTCGGCCCCCGACTTGTCCGCGCCCAGACCGCCTTCGCCCCCCGCCAGCTCGGCCAGGGCATTGGCGGAGAGGATGACGCCGGTACAGCCTTCGATGTCCATGCCCTCGGCGCTTCCGCCGCTGGCGCCAG
>CAZEHU010000293.1:1744-4763 GCA_964511605.1 uncultured Myxococcales bacterium | reverse complement strand
GGGGTCCCCCCTGGGGGGGGGGTGGCCTCTGGGGGGGGGGCCCGGGCTCGTCGGGTCGGGGGGCGGCGGGGCCTACGCGGGGTGCGGGCCGGGTCGCCCGGAGCGCGGGCGGCAGGGACGATAGCGCAAGCGCGGGGCCGGATCACCCGGGGGGCGCTCCGGCCTCCGGGCCCTCCGGCCGCCCCTCCTTACGCCCGAGGCCCTTGACCAGTTTCCGGAAGACCTCTCCGCGGTGGCCGTAGCTGCGGAATTGGTCGAAGGAGGCGCAAGCGGGGCCGAGCAGGACGAGGTCCCCGGGCTCCGCCACCGCGGCCGCCCGCGCGAAGGCCTCCTCCATCGTAGCGAAGACCTCGGTTCGTTTCGGCGCACCGATGGCCCGCGCCAGCTCGGGGCCGGTCTGCCCGTTGCAGAGGGCGAGGCGCGCGCGCCCCCGGATCAGGCGCCCGAAGGGGCCGAAGTCCGCGTCCTTCGAGGAGCCCCCGCAGATCACGATCACCGGAGCCCCCTCGTCGGCGACGGCGCTCAGCCCCGCGGCTGCCGCGTTGGGGTTGGTCGCTTTGCTGTCGTTGATCCAGCGCACCCCCCGCACCTCGCCCACCGGCTCGAGGCGGTGGGGCAGCGCGCGGTAGGCCATCAGCGCGTCACGGGCGGTGGCGTCGTCCACGCCGAGCGCCTCCATCGCAGCGCTCGCCGCCAGGGCGTTGAGCACGTTGTGGGCTCCGAGGAGGGGGAGCTCACGGACCCAGGGGCGGGCCCTGGTGTCTTCGGCGCCGAACCAGCGAATCGTTGGGCCCTCGGGCAGCGGCCATCGGGCGATGAAGGGGTCGTGGCGGGGTACGAGGAGCAGGTCTCCCTCCCCCATCCGGGCCCAGACACGGCGCTTCGCGGCCTGATAGGGCTGGAAGCCCCCGTGGTAGTCGAGGTGGTCCTCCGCGATGTTGGTCACCACGGCCACCTTCGGGCGGAGGTCGACGCAGGTGGTGAGCTGGAAGGCGCTGATCTCGGCCACCACGAGGTGCTCTGCGGTGAGCGGGTCGTCGGGATCGTCGAGGGCCTCGCACAGGGGGTTGCCCAGGTTGCCGCCGACGAAGGTGGGGCGTCCCGAGGCGCGGGCGATGGCCCCGATCATCGTGGTGGTGGTGCTCTTGCCGTCGGTGCCGGTGATCGCTACCACCTCCCGGGCGGGGGAGAGGCGCCAGAAGAGCTCCACCTCGCCGATCACCTCGGAGGCGACCGCAGCCACCTCAGAGCGCACCGGGGAGACCTCCGAGATGCCGGGAGAGAGCACCGCGACGTCCCCCGGGCGGACCGCGTTCGAGCCCGCGACGAACTCGACGCCGCCCGCGAGCGCCTCCGGGCGCTTGGCCTCCGCGCGTGCCTCGGTCAGGCGGACGTTGGCTCCTCTCCGGGCGAGGGCGTTGGCTGCGGCCCGGCCGCTGCGCCCGGCGCCGACGACGGTGAAGGCGCCGCCCTGGACCTCCATCGTGGTCCTACGCCTCCAGCTCATCGGCGTAGCGATCGGCGAGCTCGAAGAGGTCGTCGCCTCCGAAGAAGAGGACCTGCTCGCCCTCCTTCACCGCCTCGTGGAGGTAAGGGATGATGGCCTGCATGTCCTGGATGTAGGTGACCCTGGGGCCGCGGCTGCGGATCTTCTCGCAGAGGTACTCGGTGTCGATGCCGGGGATCGGCACCTCGCCGGCGGTGTAGAGCTCGGTGATCACCGTCTCGTCGGCGTCGTGGAAGGCCTCCGCGTAGTCCTCCTGCAGGTAGTGGATCATCGTGAAGCGGTAGGGCTTGAAGACGCTGACGATGCGCCGCCCGTCCGCCGCCGCCGCCTCGAGCACCCGTCGGATGCCCGTCGGGTGGGAGATGTAGTCCTTGATGATCCGCCTTCCCCCCGCGTTCAGCACCGTGAAGCGATTCTCGAGGCCCCGGAAGGCGTCGAGGTGGCCGGCCACGGTCTCGAAGGGCACGCCGAGGTCGAGCGCCACCGCGGCGGCCCCGACGGAGTTGTCCAGGTTGTAGGTCCCTGGCAGCTCCAGCCGCAGGCGCCCGAGGGTCTCCCCCTGCACCTGCAGGGTGAACTCGGAGGCCATGGGCTCCAGGCTGACGTCCACGGCGCGCACGTCCGCGGGGCGCAGGCTGCCGAAGGTGGTGACGTGCACGCCCTCGAGCCCGCGCAGGCGCTCGAGGAGGGCCGCGGCCCCGTCGTCGTCCGCATTGACGAAGACCCGCCGGAGGCGCCGATTCGCGGCCAGGGCGTCGAAGACGGTGTCCTGGATGTGGTCCAGGCTGTCGTAGTAGTTGAGGTGATCGGCCTCGAGGTTGTTGACCACCACGTGGGTGGGGTGGACGTGGCGGAGGGAGCCATCGCTCTCGTCCACCTCGGCGACGGCCAGGTGGGGAGAGGCCAGGCGCGCGTTGATCTTGTCGAAGTTCTCGAGGAGGCCCCCGATGATGAAGCCGGGCTCGAGGCCGCCGGCGTCGAGGAGCCACGAGACGCAGCTCGAGACCGTGCCCTTTCCGTGGGTGCCGACCACACCGACGGCGCGGGTGTGGCGGTCGAGCACGGCGCCGAGGAGCTCTGCACGGTGGTGGACCGGGATCCCCTCGGCGCGGGCGCGCTGGAGCTCCGGGTTCGAGTCCGGGACCGCCGTCGAGTAGACGATCAGGTCCGCGTCCTCCACGTGGGCGGCGTCGTGGCCGATGTGGACGCGGGCGCCTTCGCTCCGGACCGCGCGGGTGATCTGGGACTCCCGCACGTCGGAGCCGGTGACCTCGTGGCCGAGCGCCATCAGCGCCCGGGCGACGCCGGAGACGCCGACGCCGCCGATGCCGATGTGGTGGATCTTCTTCCGGTGGCCCTCGGGTCCGAGCAGGCTCATCACTTCTCCTCCCTCGTCGGCGGGGAGGATGCCCCGGGCATCGGCGATGGGCCAGTCTTGGCGCGGGCCCGCTCCGCGGCAGTCTTGGCGCGGGCCCGCTCCGCGGCAGTCTTGGCGCGGGCCCGCTCCGCGGC
>CAZEHU010000293.1:0-1644 GCA_964511605.1 uncultured Myxococcales bacterium | reverse complement strand
CAGTCTTGGCGCGGGCCCGCTCCGCGGCAGTCTTGGCGCGGGCCCGCTCCGCGGCCTGTCGGGCGGCGCCCCGGATCGCGGCGGCCGGGTGGCCCACCGCGAGGGTCTCGAGGTAGCGCGCGGCTTGCTCCCCGCCGAGGTCGGCGAGCGCGTGGATCGCCACCACGTGGCGCTCCGGGTCGGAGCCCGCGGTCATCGCCGCCAGGGCGCGGAGCGCCTCCTCCGTGCGCTGCCCGAGCATGCCGATGGACGCCGCCGAGCGTAGCGCCACCACGTCGTCCCGGCGGGTGTGGGGGATCAGCGCCTCCACGGCACCCTCGAGCTTCCGCTCGCCGGCCTCGCTGGCCGCCTCCATGAGCACCCCCTCGCGCTCGCTCGCGCGCAGGAGCTCCAGCACCTCCTCGTCGGAGGCGTGGCGGACGACCACCTGGCCCCAGAGGGTCCCGGCCACCCGCTCGGCGAGGCGCTCGAGGGCCTCCCGGAGGGCCTCGTCGCTGGTCCGGCCGTGGGCACCGCCGAAGGGCAGCTCCTCATCGTAGGCGGCGCGGAAGGTCTCCACCTGTGCCGCGCTCTCGGCGGTGGGGCCCGGGCAGTGCACGCGGCCATCGAGGGCCGCTCGTCCCACACCATCGGTGGCCGCCATGACCACCTCGCCGTTGACCATCAGGGCGTAGACCACCTCCAGCTCCGCGGCGCAGCCGCCGAGGTCCTCGGAGGCCGCTGGGGCGAAGAGGCCCTCGGCGCTGAGGGCGGAGCGGACGAAGCTGTCGGCCTCGAGGGCCAGATCGATGGGGCGGCGCTCCGGCGGGGTGAGGTCGGCGACCAGCACCGCGCGGAGTCGTGGCCAGGGGCGCTCCTCACCGTCCACCCGTGGACCGGCGCCGCGTGGCGTGGGGTCCGGCGCCTTCACCTCCGGCTCCGCGTCCCTCTTCGACGAGCGGCAGCCTGGGGCCGCGGGGCCCAGGCAGGCCGCGAGGGCGCATACGGCGAAGAGGACGGTGGGGCTCGAGAGGCTCACAAGGGGTTGATAGCCTCCGCGCGCCGGGGGCTCAACCCAAGCGCTGCGCCGTTGACCGCCTCGGCCCGCCCCCCTAGGTTCGGGGCGTGCGATTCCTTTCCCCCGCCGCATGGGTCGCTGTCGCCCTCCTGGGCTCCCTGCCGCTCGCCTGCCGCCCGGGCTCCGGAGACGCGCAGACCGAGGGCGCGCCAGCCTCTACGCCCCCCGCCGCCGCGAGCGCCGTGGCCCGGACAACCACGGGCTCGGCGACCCTCTTCCTCATGGCGGACATCCGCGGTGTGCTCCGTCCTTGCGGCTGCACCGTCGAGCTGCAGAAGGGGGGCTTCGACCGCCTCGAGGTCCACCTGGACGGGGAGCGCGAGCGCTTCCCCGACGCCGCCCTGGTCCACGCCGGCCCCCTCTTCTTCGACAAGAGCGAGCTGGAGGCGGACAAGAAGGCCCAGCGCAAGCGGCAGGCGGAGGTCACGAGCGATCTCGTGCGGCGCCTCGGCTTCGATGTGGTCGCCGCCACCGCTGTAGACCTCGCTGCCTCCCACGGCGAGCACGGCCGGCTCCTCGAGGTGGCCAGGGTGGCGCCCACCGCCGCCAACCTGAGGCCCGCCTCGAGCGAGGCCTCGTTCAGCCCC
>CAZEHU010000292.1:3260-4770 GCA_964511605.1 uncultured Myxococcales bacterium | reverse complement strand
GACGATCCCACGCTGATCGGCCAATTCGGCGTCGGCTTCTACAGCGCCTTCCTCGTCGCCGAGAGGGTGGACGTCGTGAGCCGCTCCGCCGGCACCGAGGAGGCGTGGCGCTGGTCGTCGGACGCCAAGGAGTCCTACACCCTCGAGCCGGCGGAGCGGGATCGCCCGGGGACCACCATCACCCTCCACCTGCGGGACGACGCCGGGGAGTTCGCTCAGCCTTGGCAGCTCCGCACCCTCATCGGGCGCTACAGCGACTACCTCCGCCACCCGATCCTGATGCCGAAGCTCGAGGCCCCCCGCGAGGACGAGGAGGGGGGCGAGGCCCCGACCACGGAGTGGGAGAAGCTGAACACCGCTTCGGCCCTCTGGCAGCGCCCCAAGTCGGAGCTCGAGGACGAGGACTACGAGAGCTTCTACCAGCACCTCAGCCACGACTGGGAGCCGCCGCTGGCGTGGACCCACTTCAAGGTGGAGGGCACGCGCCTGTTCACCGGCCTCCTGTACATCCCCACCCGGGCGCCGATGGATCTCTTCGAGCCCGAGCAGCGCCACGGTGTGCGCCTCCACGTCAAGCGCGTCTTCGTGATGGAGGACTGCGACGCCCTGCTGCCCCGCTGGCTGCGCTTCCTCCGCGGCGTCGTAGACTCCGATGATCTGCCCTTGAACGTGAGCCGCGAGCTCCTGCAGGACTCGGCGATCACGCGCTTCATCTGCAAGCAGGTGACCCGGAAGGGCATCGACCTCCTCGAGTCGGTCGCAGCCGAGCGGCCCGAGGACTACGACAAGCTCTGGGGAGCGTTCGGCCAGGTCCTCAAGGAGGGCGTGCACCTGAGCCCGAAGCACAAGGATCGCATCGCCGCGCTCCTGCGCTTCCGCTCGAGCCACGGGGACGTCGGCGCCGAGGGCTGGACCAGCCTGGACGGCTATGTGGAGCGGATGCCCGCGGAGCAGAAGGCGATCTACGTGGTGCTCGGCGTGAGCCAGGAGGCCGCGGCCTCGAGCCCCCACCTCGAGGCGATCCGCGATCGCGGCTTCGAGATCCTCTACCTGACCGATCCTATCGACGAGTGGGTGGTCCAGGCCCTCGGGACCTGGAAGGAGCTGCCGATCGAGAGCGCCATGTCCGCGAGCCTCGATCTCGACCGGAGCGACGGGTCCGAGGAGACGGGCGACAGCGAGGACAAGGACGCAGCGGCCGGGGAGAGCACGGAGGGGGGCGACGGCCTCGAGGCCACCCTGGCGCGCTTCACCGAGGTGCTCTCGGCGGAGGTCTCCGAGGTGCGCCGCTCGAGCCGACTGACCACCTCGCCCACCTGCCTCGTGGTGCCGGAGGGCGGGCTGCACGCCCACGTGGAGCGGCTGCTCCGCGCCAGCGATCGCGGCGCCGGCGCCTTCGGCCTGCCGCCCCAGAAGCGCATCCTCGAGCTCAACCCGGAGCACAAGGTCATCCGCTCCATCACCCGGCGCATCGCCGATCTCGAGCGCGAGGTCACGAGCGCGGCCACGG
>CAZEHU010000292.1:0-3160 GCA_964511605.1 uncultured Myxococcales bacterium | reverse complement strand
AATCCGAGGTCACGAGCGCGGCGACGGAATCCGAGGTCACGAGCGCGGCGACGGAATCCGAGGTCACGAGCGCGGCGACGGAGTCCGAGCGCGAGGCCGCGGAGATCGACGAGTGGATCGAGCTCCTCTACGACCACGCGCTCCTCGCCGAGGGCTCGCCCCTGCCCGAGCCGGCGCGCTTCGCCGGTCGGGTGGCGCGGCTGATGGAGCAGGCCCTCGACGAGGAGGGGTAGCTCGGTCCGGCGCTGTGGCTGCACGGCGCCCGGCGCGCTCCTGCAGCCGGCGCCGCCAGGTGGCATGATGCGGCCGTGCTTCGGACCGCCTCCCCCCTTGACCCCCATGCCCGGGCCCTGCCCCTCGTGGGCCTTGGCCTGCTTCTGCTCGCGCCGACGAGCTCGGCGACGCCATCCCGGCTCGAGGCGGAGGCCAAGGCGCTGGCGGCCCTGGGCACCGGCCTGTCGACCATCGAGGCGCGCATGGAGGCCGCCTACGGCTACGCCGGGGCCAAGCAGACCGTGGGGCGGATCTTCGAGCGAGCCGGCCTCGACGCCAAGGAGCGCGTCCGGGGCGCCGCCTGGGGGGGCAAGCTCTACGTGATCTGGACCGAGCTCCAGCCCTTCTTCTCCGCCCAGCGCGCGGCCGTCGGCAGGACGGCCAAGGCCCTCGAGGCTGCTGGCCACCTCGGCGCGGAGGACGCCGCCTGGCTCGCGTGGCAGCGCTCCAGGCTCGACCGAGTGGCCGAGGGCCTGGACTCCGGGCTCGAGGCTCTGGTGGCCCAGCGGGTCGAGATGACCCGTACCATCGCCCGCTTCCGGGCCGCCAAGGCGCAGCTCTTGCAAACCAAGGAGGTGCTCGCCCGGCTCGGTGGAGCCGAGGCCGCCATCGAGGCCCAGCGCCAGGAGCTCGAGATCATCGCGGCCGAGCTCACGGCCCTGCAGGCCTCCGAGCAGTGGCTCATCGACGCGCTCCGAGAGGACGCAGGCGCCACCTGGCTCCGGCCCCTCGTCCCCGTGGCGGAGCGGCCCTCCCGCTTCGTCGGCTCGCTCGCGCTCGAGGGCACCCCCGTCGAGCCTCCGTGGCAGACGGCGAGAGGCACCGCCGAGCGTGTACCCCCACCGCACGGAGCCGTGGTCGGGGGCCTGGTCGCGGCGGCTGAGGCCGCCGGGGCGATGGCGCGCATCGAAGCCCGGGCGCTCGGCCAGCATGCCCGCTGGGAGGAGGAGATCGGCCACGTCCGGGCCCTCGAGGGTCGCCTCACCGAGGTCACTCGCGCCGGGGACCTCGAGGATGCGCGCAGGGTGATGAGCCGCGTCCAATCGATCCAGGGGGAGATCGCCACGACCCGAGCGGCGATCGCGTCCACCTCCCTCGACACCCCGAAGGGACGGAAGAGGGCCGAGAGGCTGGCCCGCAAGGTGCTCGAGCTCAGGGGCAAGCTGCCCGGGCTCAAGGCGGTGCAGGCCGAGCTCCTCAAGGCCGATCACCTCGAGGCCTGGAGGCGCAATACCGCTTCGGAGCGCTCCGCCCGCCTCTCGGCTGCGGCGGCCGCGCGGCGCGAGGAGGCGGCGGCCGTCGGAGATCTGATCGTGGCGGCGGGCACCCTGTGGCAGAGCGAGGCCCGCCGCAGCCTGCACGCCGCCGCGACCCTGCTCGACGAGATCGCGATCGCGCGGGCGGCCGTCCGGGCGACCGCGGGGCCACAGCTCATCGAGGTCCGGGCAGGGGAGGACCAGGTCCTCTTTGTGGCCCGGCGCCCTACGGACAGCGCCCTCGAGGCCGGCGAGGCCGCGATCCGGGAAGCGGTCGCGCGGGTGCGGACCTTGGGCGATCTGCGTATGGCGGTGGACCTCGGCCTCGTGGGCAGCGCGCTCTATGCGGAGGCCGGTCGCGTCGAGGAGGGCCCGAGCGCCCCGCCCCCCGTGGATCCGACCAGGCTCGAGCGCGCCCTCGCGCAGCTGGCCGGCAAGTGGTTGCTCCGGCGTCCTCTCGACAAGGGCACAGCCGAGACCCTGAGGTGGCGCTATCGCGTGGTCGGCGCCACCACGGAGGACGCCTTGGCATCCATGCGCCTTCGTGCGGATCGCACGCTCGGCTCCGCACGGGACGCTTTCGCCGGCCGCGCGCTCAAGGCCCCCGCCAAGCCCGAGGCCGTCGATCCGGCGGCGCTCGGGCGCGTCATGGCGCGCCTCGATCGCCTGCTCGGCGCCGCGCCCAAGGCCCTCGACGAAGCGGTCGACCGCCTCGTGCCCCGCGCTACCGAGGGGGCGGGCGCTCCAGGGAGCGTGCGCCGAGGGGCTCGCGCTCGATACGCCCGGGCTCTGCTGGCGACGCTCCTGCACGTACCGGTGAGCGAGGTGGCCGATGCTGCGCTCGTGGACGCCGTCCGAGAGCTCCGGCGTGTCCTCGTGCTCCACGGCGCCCCCCTCGATGGGCTCGACGAGCGGGATGGCTACCAGCGGAGGGCACGGTCCTCCTTCCTCGAGGGACGCCCCCTGACCATCCGCGTCTCCGCGGTCCCGGAGCGACCGGCCCCCACGGTCCTCCTCGCGGGCCAGCCGGTAGAGCCTGCGGGTCGGGACGCCGGCTACTGGCTGTACCGAGTGCGCCGCGCCGAGGGCCTTGCCGCCGGCCCCCGCGGGGCCGTCGAGCTCGTCGTGCGACCCTGATCGGCGGGGCGCGCCCGCATCCGCGATCGATCAATACACGCCGTTCGAGATCTCGAGGCTGTAGCTGGTCTTCGAGGCCTGCCCGTCCGGCCGGTAGACCCGGATCGACCAGGTATGCGGCCCCACCTTCTCGCAGATGTTCGCGGAGCTGGAGCCCGAGCTGGTGCAGCCCGCGAGGCCGCAGGGCTTGCCGGCCGTGCAGCCTGCACTCGTCTTCGGGAAGTCGGTCTTGTGGTCGTGGGTGGAGACCTTCGTGCAGACCTTGTCCACGGCCGAGCAGCCGCCCTCGTAGACGTCGAAGCGCACCATGCCGTCCGAGGACTTGAAGCGCACATCGACGTGGTAGCTCTTGCCGTTGGCCTTCGTATCCTTGGTGGTGAAGGTGAGCCAGTCGCTGTCGCCGGCCGGCACGATGTTGCCCGTGCGGGTCACCTTGCTCGCCGGGCTGTCGCCGAGGGAGACGCTCGAGGCCGCGTAGGCGCCCTGGCAGCTCT
>CAZEHU010000291.1:0-4774 GCA_964511605.1 uncultured Myxococcales bacterium | reverse complement strand
GAGGCCGTGGCGCCATCTGCCCGAACGGCCCCGCGCATGTGCGCGCTGGCGCTCCTGCTCGCGGCCTCGAGCGGCCTGGCCGCGTGCGGGGCGGACGGCGTGGACGCGCCAAAGAGCATCGATGGGGACCTCTGCCCCGCCGGCTCCGAGTGGCTCGAGCCCCTCACAGCCCTCATCGACAGCGGCCAGCTCGACCAGCTCCGCGCCGTGCTCGAGGTCCGCCTGAGCGACGATCAGCGGGACGCCGTGGTGGCGACCCTCTTCGACCTGATCGACGCGTTCCCGACCGAGACGCTACGCTCCCTCGAGGGGGCGGCCGATACGGTCGTTGACCTCAGCGGTGTCCTCGAGGCGGTGGCGGAGCTCATCCACTTCCTCATCGTCGAGGGGCCCGCAGCACCCTATCCGGAGGCGTTGGACGTACTCTCGGACGTCGTGGCGGCGTGCGAGGGACCTCCGCTCTTCGGGCTCCTCCAGGATCTCCTCGGCGACGAAGAGCTCCTCGAGGCCCTCCTCCGCATCCTCTCCGAGGTGGACCTCGACGGTCTGTTCGGTGGCCTCGAGTTCGACCAGGCGACCGGCCGCGAGGCGGTCCGAGCCCTGGTCTCCAACCTGCTGCATGCGGCCGCGGGCTCCGGCTTCGAGGTGCAGGCCTGGATCGATCTCCTCGGCCTCGTGGTGGATCTCGAGGCCCCCCCCTGGGGGGACGTTCGCTTCGCCCTCGATGCGTTCTTCGGACCCGGGCCCAGGCTCGAGGCGGTCCAGGGGATCGCGAGCTGCCTCAGCGTGGTGGACTCGGAGCTGGTGCTCGTCGATCTGCTCTACGACGTGGTCACCGTGCCGGCGCTCGACCTCGGGGCGCTCCTCGACTCCCTGCCAGAGCCCGGGCCCGACGGCGGTCCCGCGGAGCCCCTCGTGCCCCCCGCGCTGTCCGACCTCCTCGATGTGCTGCTCGGCTTCCTCGAGCAGGACGCGCCCGCCCGCCAGTCGCTGTCCGAGGTCGTCTACGTCGTCCTCGCCCCGGACGTGGCACCCGCTGCGCTCGGCGACGTGGCGATCCTGCTCGAGTCCGGCGCGGTCGAGGCCCTCGTCGAGATGCTGGCGGCCTTCGGCTCCGGGGAGTGCGGGGGATGATCCGCCGTCCCCTCCCGCTCGCCGCCCTCGCCCTCCTCGTCACCCTCCTCGCCGGGGCGCCGTCGCAGGCCAACGTCTACGACATCTACGGCTTTAGCCCGCGGGCCATCGGCCGCGGGGGAGCCATGACGGCCGTGGGCGAGGACTACACTTCCACCTACTACAACCCGGGGGCCCTGACGGCCGGCAAGCAGGTCAGGATGGGGCTCGGCCTGCACATCACCGTCCCGGACCTCTACGTGGAGCGCACCCTCGAGGATGCGGACAAGGGCGCCATCCTGCCCGAGCCCTCCACCAGCTTCAGCCTGGGCTGGCTCTACCCCCTCGGCGGCATCTTCGACGACCGCCTCGCGGTGGCGATCTCCCTGACGCTGCCGAGCGGGCGCATCGCACGGGTGCAGGGCTTCGATCCACAAGCGCCGCACTACTACATGTTCCAGAACCTGCACGACAAGATGCTCCTGCACGCCGCCATCGCCTGGGAGCCCGTGGACGGGCTCAGCGTCGGCCTCGGCATGCAGACCTTGAGCGACCTCAGCGGACACGCGCGCCTGCACCTCGACGTCCTCGACGGACGCTTCGAGCTCCGGGACTTCGGGGTGGAGCTCGAGCCGACGCTCTCGGCCCTCGCCGGGCTGCACCTGCGGCCGGCGCCCGGCCTCTCCCTCGGCCTCACGTGGAGGGAGACCAATGCCCTCAGCTTCCAGCTACCCGTCGTCGTCCAGGAGGGAGAGCTCTTCAGCCTGACCCTCGACGTCTCCCAGACCGTGCTCTACACCCCGCAGAGCATCGCCTTCGGCCTCGGCTACGAGATCCCGGGCGCGGATCTGCTGATGGGAGTCGATCTGACCCTGGCGCTGTGGTCCGCGGCGCCAGACCCCTCCCCCCACATCGTCGGGGATGTGGGCGGTGACCTCGTCGAGGGCCTCGGGCTCGGATCCGCTCTGGATCTCAGCCTCGGCTCGGAGCCGGCCGCGCTGGGGTTCGTCGACACCGTGACTCCGCGCGCCGGCTTCGAGTGGACCGCCACCGACTGGCTCGCCCTCCGCACCGGCTATGGCTTCCGTCCCACGCCTGCCCCGCCTCAGACCGGCACCACCGCGTACCTCGACAACGATGCACACCTCGTGGGCCTCGGCGCTGGCTTCACCTTCATGGATCCCCTCCGGGTGCACATCCACCCGATCACTGTCGATGTGGCCCTCCTGGCTATCCTGCTGCCGCGTCGGAGCGTGGTGCGCACCGCGCCCGCCGATCCGATCGGCGGCCTGGGGCATGGGGGCACCGTGTGGAGCTTCTCGATCGCGGTGAACCATGCGTACTGAGAACAGGCAGCGAGCGCGCCCGACCATGAGCTGAGGCCCTCAGGGACCGAAGAGCGTGCGGAAGTCGGTCCGCGCGAGCCGCGAGCGCACCTCCGCGAGCACCTCGGGTCGTCCCGAGGCCTCCGCCCGCTCGAGGGCCGCGAGCGCCGGAGCCAGCTTGCGGGTCCAGGGATTGCCGGGAGCCAGGGACTCGACGAGATCGAGAGCAGCGCGCGCACAGGCGGAGCGCGCCTGCTGGAGCCGCACGACGGCGAGTGGCAGCGCCAGGAGGAGGGTCGTGGTGCGTGCCTCCCTCTGGGTGAGGAGCTCCGAGCCCACGGCGGCGACGAGGGCGCCGTGGTCGGCTCGCTGGCGAGCGGCCTCCTCTCCGTCGCTCGGTGGCGGCCCCAGGGGATCGAGGCGCAGATACCCGCCGGCCCAGCGGAGCGACTGCACAGGCAGGGGCAGGGAGAGGGTTGGCTCCACGTAGATCGGCCGTCGGCGCGCCGCCTCGAGGGGGGCCCCCTCCGGGAAGCGGCCCTCGGCCAAGAAGGCATCGAGCACCGGGGCGAGGGTGGGATCGAGGCGCCGGAGGCGCTCCGCCAGCGGCCGCCCGCCCTCGATGTGATCCTCGAAGCCCTGGTGCACCGTCACTACGTCCGGTCGCGCGCCCAGCGCCGCGCTGTACAAGAGGCGCTGGAAGTGGGCGGCGAAGAAGCTCGGCAGGACCAGGGCCCCGGGCTCCACGTGGGCCTCGAGCTGCCGCTCCCACGCAGCAGGGCTGCGACCGTCCGACAGGTCCCGCCGCCCCGCGCCGAGCGCCGCGCTGGCCAGGGCGAGGGCCACCGCGCAGCCCCCGGCGGCCAGCGCCATCGAGCGGGTCCGGAGGAGCGAGGCGGCGGCCGCTCCGCTGAGGGCCGCGACGAGCGCCATGCCCCCGAGGAAGTAGCCGAAGGCGTCGGGGTTGGTGGGGTCGAGGACCATGGCCACCTTGGTCCACAGGTTCGCGATGAGAGCCAGGAGGAGGGCTCCCGCCACCGCGGGCGCGCGGCGTGCGAGCGCCCACAACCCGACGGGGGCGAGCAGCAGCAGGATCGGCCCCACCCCTTGAAGGTACATCTCCCCGGCGCCTGCGAGGTTGGCGCCCCACGGGGTGTCGACCTCGCTCATCGAGCGCCGGAAGACCTTCGCGCTCACCACATCCCAGAGTCGTCCGAGGGTGCGGGGATCCCCGTAGTCGATGAGCGGATCGGTGCTCGCCCTCAGGAGCAGCACGGCGTAGAGGCTCAGCCCCGCGAGCCCGGCCACAGCGGCCCAGGGCAGCCCTCGCGCCACGAGCCGGCGGCCCTCGGCGCTGGCCGCGATCAGGACGAGGAGCGGGGGCACATGGACCAGCAGGAGGAGGTGGTGGTTGCCGCCGCCGAGGCCGAGCACGAAGGCCGCCACGAGGAGGACGCCGAGGGAGCGGTGGCTCGCCCTCGAGGTGGCGGGGTGGGCGCCGGGCCGACCTGCGAGGTGCCAGCGGAGTGCGGCGCGCGTAAGCCACAGGAAGATCACGAGGTGGAGGGTGTAGACCTCGGCGCGATGGGCCTGCAGCCAGAGACCCTCCCCGAGGGCGAAGGTGAGCGCCGCCGCTGCCGACATCCACGTCGTGGTGGCTGGCAGCGCCGCATCGGGAGGTGCGTCTGCGCCGCTGAGCGCAGCTCGCCCAAGCTCTCGAGCGAGGTCGAAGACGAGGACCACAGCGGCGGCCCCGGCGACAGCGCTCAGGAGCGCGATTCGCCACCCCACCGGCCCCAGCGGGACCAGCGACGCGGCGTGCGCCAGGATCAGCCAGAGGGGATGGCCCGGCGGATGGGGCACCCCCAAGGTGATACCGGCCCCCGCGAGCTCCGAGCTGTCGAGCCAGAACGAGGAGGGCGTCGCGGTCCACGCGTAGGCCACCAGAGGCAGCGCAAAGAGGGCGAGCCGCAGCCCCCGGGTGGGAGACTCCGTGGGCCTGGCAGGGGCCGGGGAGGGCGAGGACACGGCCGGGATGGTACCCCAACCGTGGCCCCCGGGAGACCCGCTACAGGCTCTCGAGGAAAGCGATGAGGGCGTCGCGCTCGGCCCCGCTCAGGTGCGCCGTGGAGCCCATCGTGTTCTTATCGCTCGTATGCTCGAGGATCTCCTCGAGGGTGGCGGCGCTGCCATCGTGGAAGTAGGGCGCCGTGGACCAGACGCCGCGCAGCGAGGGCGTATTGAAGGTCCCCGGCGGGGGCAGCTCCATGCCCGAGTCGATGAGGGCTTGGCGGAGCTCCTTGTCCAGCTCGCTCGCGATGCCGAGATCGTAGACC
>CAZEHU010000290.1:0-4775 GCA_964511605.1 uncultured Myxococcales bacterium | reverse complement strand
GAGTTTTGTCGACGAGGCAGGGGAAGAACTCCGCCGGCTGCGGCGCCCGCCGGTCCTCTCGCACGAGAACCGCGACCTGTGTGGGCGTCGACGAGGCGGCCGGCGAGGTGATCGGTGCGCAAGGCCGAACCCGCCGCGGGGATGGTGATCAGCGGCGGCTCGCCCTCGTCCTCGATCGGCAGCGTGGGTCGCTCATCGCGCCAGCGCCGCCAGAGAGCGAGCAGATCCAGCCAGACGCGCGCACGGATCGCGAGGGCGAGGAGCACGATCCCCAGCCCCCCGGCAAGGCAGGCCAGGTACCAGCGCGGGGGCACCCCGGGGGGGCCGGGCACCGGCACACGGGCGGCGCGGCTGAGGGCCGGGTGGTGGATCGAGCCGGTGGGCTGGAACGCGGCGCGCACCTCGACGACCCCCTCCTCCTGCCCGGCGAGCTGGCGGATCGGCACCGCCACCAGGTAGACGCCGCGCTCGTCGGTGGTGGCCAGGGTCTGGCTCTGGCGCTCGGAGCCCGGACCGTCGGGTCCTCGGCTGATGATGGCGACCGGCCGCCCGGGCATCGGTCCCCGATCGTCGGCCAGCCGGCCGCTGAAGCGATAGCGTCCCTGGCCGAGGTCGCCCTCTCGGCCCACGCGCAGGGTCAGCCGAGTCGGGCGCAGCACCTGGAGGGTGGTCTGAGCCTCCGATGCGGCGTAGGCCAGATCCCCCGCCCAGCGCACCCGGATGGGGATAGCGCCGACGGCGCCGAGGGAGGCCGGCCGCATCGCCATGGTGGAGCGCCCGCTGTCGTGGGTTCGGATGCGCACGGGATCCCCCTCGCCGACCCTCACCTCGAGGGGGGCGTCGGCGATGCCCTCGCCGGAAGCCCTCAGGTGCGCACGCAGCACGACCTCCACGTCGTCGAGGCTCGCGCGAGGGGGCTCGAGGCGGACCTCGAGCCAGGTGGGCTCCCTGTCCAGCTCGAGGGTGCCGGTGGCTCGGGAGGGCCCGAAGGTCTCGTCGCCGTCAAAGCGCAGGCTCCAGGCGACCCGATCCCCGTGGCGCGCCCGGAGAGCCTCGGCGTCCTCTCGACCGATGAGGAAGCCGAAGCCGCCATCCCCCTCGGTCGTGGTGGTCTGCTCGCCGGTGCCCATGACCTGGACGTGCACAGCCTCGCGCGGCACCGAGCGCCCGGTATCGTCGATCAGCGTGCCCCGGAGCGAGATGCCCTCCGCGCCCTTGTCCACCCGGGCGTCGAGGGTCGTTCGAGCGCGGACCCGGAGGGGGAAGGCGTCCGCCGTGGCGGTGAGCAGGAGCATGGCGCCGAGGGCCCCCACGAGGCCTCGGGACAGCGCCGCGATCGGTCTGGAGCAGGGGAGGGGCAGGCGCACCGCGGGAGCATACCAGGGGGGGCGAGGGACTCTCCATGAGCGTAGAAAACCCCTGGGGCCGCTGCTACAGTCCGCCGCCCTTCGAGGGAGGCCTGATCGTGCAGTCCGTGCTCATCGTCGTGGGGGTCGTGGTCGTCATCGCGATCGCGCTCCTGCTCCTCAAGCGCAGAGCGGGCATCGAGGCGCCGCCCCCGCGCGCCAAGGTCCCGCCGCCGGGACCCGAGGTCTCCTCGTACGCCCCGGAGGCCCCGGAGCGGGACGAGGCGCCCGGCGTGGCGGAGCCGGCGGCCGAGGCCCCGCCCGAGCCGATCGTGGAGCCCGAGCTCGTGGCCACGCCAGGACCGGCGCCGGAGTCGCCCCCCGAGGCCGAAGCCGAGCCCGAGCACGCCACGATCTACGATGGCCTGCGCAAGACCCGGAGCGAGGGCTTCATCGCGCGCCTCAAGGGCCTGCTCGGCGGCGGGGCAGGGCTCGGTCCGGCCCAGCTCGACGCCCTCGAGGAGGTCCTGTTCACCGCGGACATCGGGGTGCAGACCGCGGACGCGTTGATGGAGCGCGTGAAGGGCGCCATGAGCTCTTCGGAGCCCGAGGCGCGCATGTGGGAGGTGCTCGAGCAGGCCTCCCGCGAGATCCTGCAAGGCGCCGCCGCGGCCGTGCCGGCTCCGAAC
Organism: uncultured Myxococcales bacterium; assembly: GCA_964511605.1. Taxonomy (GTDB): domain Bacteria; phylum Myxococcota_A; class UBA9042; order PHBI01; family JACKFB01; genus CAZEHU01. The sequence continues at coordinate 2,740 of CAZEHU010000290.1, read as the reverse complement.
CCCAGGTCGGGAGCGCCCCACGTGGTGATGGTCCTGGGGGTCAACGGCTCCGGCAAGACCACCACCATCGGCAAGCTGGCCCACCAAGCCCTGGCAGAGGAGCGCACCGTCGGACTCGTCGCGGCGGACACCTTCCGGGCCGCCGCGGCCGAGCAGCTCGAGCGCTGGGGTAGCCGCGTCGGGGCTCCGGTCCATCGAGGCAAGGAGGGCGCCGATCCGGCCTCCGTGGCATTCGACGGGGTCAAGCGCTTCACCCAGGAGGGTCTCGACCTGGTCCTGGTCGATACCGCAGGGCGGCTCCATACCCAGGTGAACCTGATGGAGGAGCTCAAGAAGGTGCGCCGCGTCGTCGGCAAGGCCTTCGAGGGCGCCCCCCACGAGGTCCTCCTGGTGCTCGACGCGACCACGGGCCAGAACGCGATCACCCAGGCGCACGAGTTCCACGGCGCCACCGAGGTCTCCGGCATCGCGCTCACCAAGCTCGACGGCACCGCCAAGGGGGGGGTGGTCCTCGGGGTCTGCGACGAGCTGAAGATCCCTGTCCGCTACGTGGGGGTTGGGGAGCGAGTGGGAGATCTGAGGCCCTTCGACGCGGAGGCCTTCGTGAGCGCGCTCTTCGACGACGCCTGAGCGGCCACCTAGGCCCCGCATGCAACCCCCGGAAACCCATAGGGAAATAGCCACGTCTCCGGGGGCTGGCCTCCTTGACCACCCTCGGGGCTCAGTGTAGGGTCTCGCCGCCCGTCTACGGAGGATCCCGCCCTCTTGACACCCCGCCTACCCCTGCCCCGAGCCGTCCTCCTCGCGCTCTGTGCCGTCCTGATCCCGACCGGTGCGGCCTCGGCGCAGCCGGACGCCACGCCTTCGGAGACCGAGCGGGAGGCCGCGAGCCGCCTCGAGGAGTCGATCCGGGTCGTCCAGCAGCGGCCGATCCTCCGGCGCCACCGAGTGGAGGCGCAGCTCCTCGGTGGCCTCGGACTGACCGATACGATGTTCCGGCACCTGCACACCGCCGGGCAGCTCCGCTTTCACCTCAGCGAGGCGTGGGCGATCGGCGGCGGCTACGCCCACTACCTATCCGATACGAGCTCGCTCTTCGACGAGGTGACGAAGAACTACGAGCTCTTCCCGGAGCGGGCGATGCTCGAGATGGCGGCCTACGGTGAGGTGGTGTGGACCCCGGTCTACGGCAAGTTCGCCTTCTTCGATGGTCCCATCGTGCACTTCGACCTCGCGCTCGTCGCGGGCGGCGGGATCGTGCGCTCGAGCCGAACGGTCGATCTCAAGCCGACGGTGGTCGGCGGCGGCGCCTTCCACCTCTACTTCACGCGCTGGCTGGCCCTGACCGCGGAGATCAAGCACCACATCTACCTCGAGGAGTATCACGCGGGCCGTGACCTGGTGAACCACCTGGTGGCGCAGCTTGGCCTCGCGTTCTACGTGCCATTCGGCTTCGACTATCGGTTCCCGAGATGACGCGCGCGACGATCCCCACGGGCCCCGGAGCGAGCGCCCGCTGCCTCCTCGGCGTCACGGCCTTCGCTGTCCTGGTGATGGGCCTCCTGCCTCCGCTCCCTCGAGCCAGCGTGGCCCGGGCGGCCGGGGCAGCGGCGATCCACGACGACCTGCCGGCGATCCGGAACAAGGTCCTCCTGCACGAGGAGCGTCACGCCATCGCGCCGGTCTTCGGCCTCACGATCAACGACGCTTACTCCCGCAACATCATGCTGGGCGGCTCGTGGCGCTACTTCATGCAGAGCTGGCTCGGCCTCGGGGTCGACGCGCTCGGGGGCCTCGGCTTCGCTACCGGCCTCACCGATCAGATCAACGACGAGCTGAGCCAGGCCGGCTCACCCTTCGAGCTCGAGACCACCGATCTTCGCCTCGTCGCCGCATTCATGGCCGAGCTGGTCCCCATCGAAGGCAAGGTGATGGTCCTGGGCCGCCAGCAGGTCCGCTCCGACTGGCACCTCACCCTCGGCTTCGGCATGGCGATGGTCTCCGGAGAGGGACGCATCGAGGACTCCTTGAGCATGATGCCGGTCTTCGGCACAGGGGTGCGGATCTTCCCGACCTCCTGGATCAGCCTGGGCATCGACATCCGGGATCACCTCATCAAGCGCTCCCTCGCGATTCGCAGGGATGGCTCCGTGCCCGGGGAGTCGTTCGGACACAATGTGCTGGTCTCCTTCGCCGTCAGCTTCTTCCTTCCGGAGCGCCCGAAGAGGGGACCGTGAGCCGCGCCCTGGCCCTGTCGCGGGCCCTGTCCCTGGGGGTCGGCCTCTTCGTGCTCGGGCTCACGCTCACCGCGGGGGCCTCTCACTACCGCCTCAGCCAGGTGGACCTGCTCACCGACGCCGAGCGAGAGGTGCTGGCTCGAGCCGAGGTGGCGACCACGCTCACCCTCTTCGAGCGCGCCGCGGCCACCGAGGCGCGCAAGGAGCTGGCGCGGGTGACCGGCCTCGGCTTCGCTCGCCTCACCGAGCTGGCCACACAATGCGACCTCTTGAGGATCTCGGGCGTCGGCCCCGGCGTCGTCCGGCTGCTCCAAGCCGCCGGCGTGCGCCACAGCGCCGATCTCAAGAGCCGCGGGGCCGCCCGCCTCCACCAGGAGGTGGTCAGAGCGAATCGGGCCCAGCGGATCAGGGAGGTCCTGCCGGACGTGCAGAGCCTCGCCGCCTGGATGGCCAGCGCGCGGGAGCTGCCGCGCCGCCTCGAAGGCGTGCGATGAGCCCACTCC
>CAZEHU010000289.1:0-4785 GCA_964511605.1 uncultured Myxococcales bacterium | reverse complement strand
TAGACGAGCCCCAGCCGCTCGAGGCTATGAGCCCGCTCCCCGTCGGTGGCCAGGTGGCCCAGGCGGAGCTCCTGCACCTCGGTGAGGCGCTCCCAGTCCTTCTCCCGCTCGTAGAGGGTCTCGAGGTTTCCCAAGGCCTCCGTATGCTCCGGCTCGACCTCCCGCACCCGCTCCCACATGGCGATGGGGGTGGCGGGCTTGCGGATCCGCTCCACGTAGGCGGACTGGCGCTCGGAGGGGTCCTCGGAGAGCGCGATCTCCCGCTCGGAGACCTGGATCAAGCTGTCGTAGTCCCGGCGCTTCTCGTAGACCTCCTTGAGGACCGCGATGGCGTCGAGGTTGTCGGGCGCGAGGTCGAGGACCGCCGAGTAGTGCTTGATCGCCTCGGACATGTTCGAGAAGCGATCGAGCATGATGGTGGCGATGCGCTCGTGGAGCGCGATCTTGCCCCCCACGTCCGGCACGTGCTCGATCTTCCGATCGAGGATCTTCACCAGATCCGGCCAGCGCTTCATGTCCTCGAACGCCGCGGCGAGGGCGTCGAAGGCCTCGTGGTTGCCCGGATCGATGTCGAGGATGCTGTTCCACTCCGCGATCACCTTGGTGGGCGCATGCATCTCGTCCCGATACAGGGCGATCATGCGCTTATGCAGCTCGATGCTCTCGCCGAGCTCGCCCGGCCCCAGACCGCCGAGCTTACGCTTGTACAGGTCGACGAGGGCGTGCCACTTGCCCACCTCGGCATACAAGGTCGACAGCGCGGCCTCCGCCTCGCGGTCCGCGGGATCGGCGTCGAAGACCTTCTGCCAATAGCCCGAGGCGCGCTGTGCGTCCCCGCTGTCCGTGGCGAGGCGCGCGATGATGCGCTGGACCTCGACCGGATCCTCGAGGCCCCCCTTGGTGGGGTCGGACAGGAACTGCTCGAGCCGGCGCCAGTTCTTCTGGGCCGTGAAGAACTCGAGGTAGAAGTCTCGCAGGGTCTCGGGATCGGGCGGGGTGGTGGAGATCTTCCGGAAGGACATCTCCGCCTTCTGGGTGTCGTCGAAGGCGGTCCACAGGCAGAGGCCGGTGTGGTAGTGGAGGAACGAGGCCATCGCCGCGTCGTCGAGGCCGCGCGCTGTCTTGCTCAGCACCCGCACCAGCGGGCTCATCGGATCGCTGGCCCACTCGGGCAGCCTCTCGATCACCGAGGCGAGGCCGTCCTCGTCGCCCTCGCTGACGAGGTGGCGGATCAGCGCATCGAACGCCCGGTGGTCCGTCGGGTGGGACTCGAAGGCGGCGAGAAGCTCGCTCGTGGACATGGGGTCTCCAGAGCTGGGACCCTCCGGGGGTCGGCTGCGAGGGGGGCACGCAGGCAGCGGAGGGTCGACGGTATGCGTGGTTCGGCCGGGCCAAGGTGCGCCCGCTCGCGAAGCGCGCGCGCGCGGGCCCTGGACCTTCTCAGGTTTCTAGCACACGCCCCCGGGGGTGCCAACGCGCTCCGGGGCGCCCTCGTAGCCCCTCTCACGGGCCTCGGGGAGTCCCGATCGAGGGGGCGTCCCTCGGTCCCAGGTCGTAGGCGCGATGGTCCTCGAAGTGCGGGGTGCTGCGGTCCGCCGAGCTGGCGCGGGAGGCGTGGGCCGAGGAGCCTCCGCCGTCGGTGCTCAGGGCGGGTCCAGCCGCAGGCTCGCGAGGGCCTGGTCGGTCCCCGCCGGAACGTCGAGGATCGCGGTCCAACCGGAGGCCCCGAAGGGCAAGGGGGCGTTGCGTCGATCGTGCCCCACCGGCAGCCCTCGGGCGGCGGGCAGGCCCAGGTCTGCGAGGGCCTCGGCGAAGAAGGCGTGCACGCACTCCACCTCCCGCGCGCGAAGGGCGCAGAAGTCGCCGAGCACGAAGCCGAGGGCCCCCTCGAAGGCCCCGGCCAGGTGGAGCTGCGTGAAGAGGCGGTCCACCTTGTAGGCCGGCTCTCCTGTATCCTCGAGGAGCACGATGCGGCCTCGCAGATCGGCCTGCCAGGGGGTGCCCACGAGGGAGGCCAGCACACAGAGGTTGCCGCCCCCCAAGGGTCCCTCGGCGTGGCCGCCGACGACGGTCTCGAGCCCCTCGAAGGGGGCCACGTGATCCGCATGCCACGCGGCCCGGGTGCGCGCTCGACTCATGGGCTCGAGGCGGGGGAGCTGGGTCACCGGCGGGGCGTGCCACGCCGGCCATCCGGCCCGATCCCAGGCCGCGAGGAGGGCGGTGCCGTCGCTGAAGCCCCAGAGCGGGATCGGTGTGCCCTCGAAGAGCTGGGGGTCGGCCCGCTCCAGGGTACGGATGCAGCCGTAGCCGCCCCGGGCCATCCACAGGACGCGCTCGAGGCCTGAGGGGGCCGAGGCGCGGCAGGACTCGAGGCCATCGAGGAGGCGCGCGACTCGCGCCTCGTCGGTGCCCGCGAGGTACTCGCGCCGCTCCATGATCCGCCGGCGCCACAGCTCCGGCTCCGCCCCCCGATCCAGGGCGAGCTCCAGCTCCGCGGCCACCTCGAGGCCCCGAACGAAGCTCCCCTCGCTGAGCGGACCCGCGGGGGCGATGAGGCGCGCGAGGCGACCCACGGTCGCGATCAACCAGCGCCTGCGGCGGCCTTGCCCCCTCGGAGGAGGCGGAGCCCGGAGCGGCGCGGCCGCGAACCCTCCATGATGTCCAGCTTGGCGCTCGCGCCGCGGGCGGCGCGGATGCGGGCGAACTCGCTCTCCATCGCCTCCAGATCCACCTGGATCCCGTAGGCGGCGAAGATCTCGCGGAGGGGCTCGAAGTGCTTCTCGAGGGAGGTCTTCACCGACTGGTAGCCGTGGGCGGCGGCCTCGGCGCGCTTCCAGAAGGCGATGGGGTTGATGTTGAAGAAGCGGGCGTCGGTCTCCGCCGGCTCGATGAGGATGCAGTCGCCGCGGAAGCTCTCGTCGAGCCGGAGCTTCTCGATGCCGAGGCGGAGGCGGCTGTGGAGCATGGTGCGGAAGGCCTGGTTGAGCACCGCGCCGATGCCCAGATCCGCCAGGGAGCGCCCGCGCCCGGCGCCGGGCCGAAAGCGGAAGTTCACGAAGGGCCGGAAGGGGTTGTAGCAGACCACGAGCTCGGCGCCGTGCTGCACCGCGGTCGAGATGTTGGCGGTCTTGCGCACGCCCGCATCCATGTAGTCCTGCTGGAGGCCGGGGGGCCCGATGCGCGCCGGGCGGAAGAAGCCCGGGATCGCGCTCGAGGCCTGCACCGCCTCGGAGATGGTGACCGTATGATCCTCGTCGTGGCCGAAGACGACGCCCTGGGCGCTGTTCAGGTTGGTGGCTACCACGTAGAGCGACTTGCCGGTCATCAGCTTGAGCTGCCGGAAGTCGTTGGGGAAGTCGTTCCGGGCCAGGTTCTCGGCCACGTAGTCCGCGATGCGCTGGTTGTCGAAGATCCCGCTGGGGATGTAGCCGCCCGTATCGCTGAGCAGGCCCTTGTCGAGCTCCTCCACGAGCGGCTCGAAGAGGGCCTCGGCGGTATGCAGGCCCGGATCGTCGAGGAAGATCCTCGCTCGCTCCTCGAGCTGGCGGCGTCGCCGGGGGATCATGCGCAGGAGGGCCAGCGGCACCCTCGGCGTGATCCGGGCGAGGTCGGCGACCGCGTGGGCCGGCCGGCCCACGAACTCCCGCCAGTTGGGGGTGTAGAAGTCCCGATAGCGGAACTTGGTCAGCCGCCCGGGGGAGCCGCGCAGGGTCTGGACCAGCTCCCAAGGCTGCACCCCAGCGGACAGCGGCGCGGCCAGGAAGGCGCCGGCGCTGACCCCCACGAAGGCGTCGAAGTCGTTGACGCTGAAGTTGCGGAGGAAGCGATTGAGCGACAGGAGGCCGCCCACCTTGAAGGCGCCGCCGCTGATGGCGCCGCCGGCGAGGACGAGGGCCTTGCGGGCCTCGGGGCGCGGCCGGGAGAGATCCGACTTCTGGACGATCGTGATACCCACGCCCGCAGTCTACGGGCCCAATCGGTCGGGCAGCAAGGTAGACTCCGACGGCGTGGGAGGTGGCGATGAAGGCAGGCGGGTGCATGATCGCCCTGGTGGCGGGCCTCGTCGGGGCTTGCGAGGCCACCGAGGCCCCGCAGCAAGGGGAGCCCGGGGGTCCGGGCACCGAGACCGCGGAGCCGAGGGGCCCCGACCTCGGGGTGGCCGAGTCCGCGCCCGACGGAGAGGGCGACTCCTCCGAGCGGAGCGAGCCCGAGCCTGGTCCCGCGCCCGAGCCGGATGCCAGCCTCGGTGAGCCGGAGCCGACCGGGATCTGCGCGGAGCTCGCCGGGAGCTGCGACGATGGCGACCCCTGCAACGGCCAGGAGGGCTGCCTGCCGGAGATCGGCTGCACGGTCCTCGACCTGAGCCCCTGCGACGACGACAACCTCTGCAACGGCCAGGAGAGCTGCACCGAGGGGCAGTGCATCTCCGGCTCGCCGCTCCTCTGCGACGACCTCCCTTGCAATGGGGTCGACGTCTGCCATTCCGAGCTCGGCTGCACGACGGGCGTCGCCCCCGAGGGCTGCTGTGAGAGCCACACGGACTGCGAGGACGGCAACCCCTGCAACGGCATCGGCAACTGCGAGGAGGCCACAGGGACCTGCGGGACCGGGGCGCCCCTCCCTTGCGAGGACGGCAACCCCTGCAACGGCACGGAGAACTGCGATGAGGTGCTCGGATGCGTCTCGGCCGAGCCCCCGGAGTGCGACGACGGCAACCCCTGCAACGGGGTGGAGGTCTGCGATCCCCTCGGCGGCTGCTCGGCCGATACGCCCAAGGTGTGCGGC
>CAZEHU010000288.1:0-4789 GCA_964511605.1 uncultured Myxococcales bacterium | reverse complement strand
GCGAGCTCGAGGCGGAGCTCGTCGCGGACACCCTGGCGAGCCTCTATTTCCACCTCGAGGAGCGCGACGTACGCTCGCTGGAGGGTATGGGGTTCACCCGGACCGGGCTGACGAAGCTCGCGAAGTCCATGACGGGCGCCGTGGCCCCGGCGGTCGTCCCGGGTGTCGACCCCACGGAGGCCGATCCAGTCCGCCTCCTCGCCGGGTGGCGCGAGCAGGCCGACGAGCTCCTCGCCTGGCTCGGCGGTCCCGAGGGGGAGGCCGCGCAGGCGGCGATGCGGGCGGAGGCGGAGCGTGTCGTCGAGGCGCGGGCGGCCAAGGCGCTCCACGACGCCACAGAGAAGCGGACGCCCGAGCGCAAGGAGGCCAAGGCCGACCTGGACGAGGCGAAGGCAGCGTGCCGCGTGAAGACGACGAGCTGGAAACCGGAGCACGTCCAGAGCGCCCTCGCTGGCCTCGAACCGTGGGTCGAGGAGGGCCTGCCGAGGCCCGGGAGCGCGCACCCGCTGAAGGCGGTATGGGGCTACCTCGACGGCTCCCAGATCGAGAAGGCCTGGAAGAATGGCGTGCCCGAGGAGGAGCGGGAGGCGTTCGCCGGCCACGCGCTCTTCCGTCGCGTCAGGGAGCTGCAAGAGGCGGTGGGGCGCCTCGCGCCCGCGGCGCGGCAGGCCTTCGCGCTCACGGTGCGCGGGCGCCTCGAGGGGGAGCTGGAGCGGCGCCAGGCGCTCAGCTTCGATGCGATGATCTCACGGCTCGCCGAGATCCTGGAGCGGGAGGACCAGGGACCCGACGGCCCCCTGGCCACGGCGCTCCGGGCGGCCTACGACGCGGCGCTCGTGGACGAGTTCCAGGATACCGACGGCGCCCAGTGGGCGGCCCTCCGCACGATCTTCGATCATCCCGCCGATCCTCGCCGCCTCGTCCTCATCGGCGACCCGAAGCAGGCGATCTACAGCTTCCGCGGCGCGGATGTGCACGTCTACCTCGAGGCGGCTCGAAGGGCGACGCGGAAGACCATGAAGAGGAGCTACCGCGCGGACCAACCCTACGTGGACGCCATGAACGCCCTCTGGGACGAGGGCTCGCGGGCCTTTGGCCGCGACGACATGGACTACGTCGAGGTCGAGTCCGTCCACGAGGGCTGGGCGCTCGAGGGCGCTCCCGGGGTCGACGGGCGCCCGCGCCGGCCCCTGGAGGTCCGGTGGAGCGACGCGATGGCCCTGGGGCACGCCGAGGAGGTGCACATCGGCAACGCGGACCGTGCACGCAAGCTCGCCGCCCGACTCTGCGCCGAGGAGGCTCGCGCCCTCTTGGACAGCGGGGCTGTCCTGAGGCGCCGCAAGGACGAGGACGCGCCTCCCGAGCTCCGCGCGAGCGACATCGCCGTGCTCGTACGGACCCGCAGCGAAGGAGCGCTGGTCCTCGCCGAGCTCTCCCGCCGCAAGATCCCAGCGGTCACCGGGGGACGCAACAGCGTCTTCCTCAGCCCGGCCTTGGACTGGATCCTCGCCTGGCTCGCCGCGGTCGCGGCGCCGGAGTGGGAGGCCAAAGCGCGGGCGCTGTCGGTCACGCCGCTCTTCGGCTGGAGCCCCCTCGAGCTGGCGGAGGCCTTGGCGGCGGCCGAGGGCGTGGGGGCGTGGAGCGAGTGGAGGGCAGCCATCGCAGGCTGGGCCCACGACTGGCCGAAGCAGGGCTTCGCGCGGATCTTCGAAGGGGCCCTCGACGAGCGCGGCCTGGTCCCCGAGCTGCTCACGACCCCCCACGGCGAGCGCCGCGCGACGGACTTGAGGCACCTGGTCGAGGTCGCGCACGTCGAGGAGCGGCGCGCGCGCCTCTCTCCCGGCGCGCTCGCCGGTTGGCTTCGCGCCGAGCAAGCGCGGGCCCAGGCCGCGCAAGCCTCCAACGCCCCCGCCCAGGGCCCGAGCGCCCTCCGCCTCGAGACGGACGCCGACGCCGTGCAGATCGTGACGATGCACGGGGCCAAGGGGCTCGAGTATCCGGTGGTGCTGCTGCCCTTCGCGTGGGCGGAGACGCGGGAGCCCTCGGGCGAAGAGCTCCTCGTGCACCGGGCGCGCCCCGAGGGCGACGGCTGGGAGCTCCAGCTCGACTTCCACCAGGCCCCCTCCCCCGAGCGGGCGGAGGCCGTGGCCCTGGCGGCTCGAGCGGCCAGGGAGGACGACATCCGGCTCCTCTACGTGGCGCTCACGCGGGCTGCTCACCACAGCGTGGTCTGGATGATCCCCGCGGGCCGGGACATCCGCTCGACCAGCGACTCCCCGCTCGGTCGGCTGCTCTTTCGAGACCCCGAGGGGGAGCCGGCGAGCCAGGGTGCAGGGGCGTCTCCGCTCGGGTTGGACCTGGGCGACCGCGAGGCCGTGCTCGGCCACCTCCGAACCCTGGCCGACCTCCGGGGCGCCACGATCGGCGTGTCGAGCTCCCTCGCGCCGCCGGCCACTGGCCGCTGCGAAGCCACCTCCGGGTCGAGCGCGGGCGTTCAGGCCGTTCCCTACGAGCGGGACGACCTGGAGGGCCCCTGGAGGGTCACCAGCTACTCCGGCATGGTGAGCGGGCGTACCCACGACGACGAGGAGCCGGAGCGCGCGGAGGAGAGGCGCGCGGAGGGACCGGGCCTCGCGGGGGAGCTCGGGACGCGGCCCGACGAGAGCCCGGACGGGACCCTCTCCGAGCCCTCGGCCGGGGCGCCTGGCGCGGCTCCAGCCCCACTCCCCCTCGACAAGCTGCGCGGCGGCACGGGCCCGGGCACCTGGGTGCACGCCGTCTTCGAGCACCTCGACTTCCAGGCGGCGGCCGCGCGCGATGGGCGGAGCGCGCTCGAGCTCGCCGCCGACCTGGGCCGGCGCAAGGGCGTGCCGGACCCCGGCCAGCACGAGCTCCTCGCGGCAGCCCTCCCGGGGATGTTGGCGACGCCCCTGGCGCCCGAAGGCGCGCCTGAGCTCGCCGGGATCACGCTGGCCTCGATCGAGGAGGCCCATCGCATCGACGAGCTCCCCTTCGATCTCCGGGTCGGCGAGGGCATGGCCTGGACCTGGCGGCCTCCCGCCCCTGGGGCCCCGCGAGCGGGGACAGTCCGGGACGACGCCGTGCGCGCGGCCCTCGAGCCCCTGGCGGACCTCGGGGACGCGACCGCCCGCTGGTTGGGCCACGTGCTCCAGCGGACCGACGACATGGGCGAGCTCCGGCCTGTGCTTCCGCGGATCGCGGGCATCCTCACCGGCTTCATCGACCTGACCTTCCGGGTGCGAGTCCCCGGCGACGCCGGCCACCCGTTCCGCTACTACGTGGCGGACTACAAGACGAACCGCATCCGCTCGAAGGCGCCCGGCAGCACGTGCTCCGCGCTGAACTTCACCGCACCGTGGATGGCCTGGGAGATGGGGCACCACGCCTACCATCTCCAGGCGCTGATCTACACCCTGGCGCTGCACCGTCACCTCCGGCGGCGCCTGGGTGAGGTCTACGACTACGACCTCCACGTGGGCGGCCACGCCTACCTCTTCGTGCGCGGTATGGTCGGGCCCGCGGCGATCCTCTCGCCGAGCGAGGTCCGGGGCGTGTACCTCGGACGCTGGCCGCGATCCTCTGTGGAGGGCCTCGACCTGGCGCTCGATGGGCACGGCCCCGAGGAGGTCCGGGCCGAGATGGGCGGGGCTGGAGGTTCCCGATGAGGGCTCCGCGCCGGCTCTTCCTCCACGCCGCTGCCCTGGAGCGGCGCGCTCGGACCTTCCGCCAGCGAGGGCTGCTCTCGGACGCGGAGCTGCTGCTCGTGGACGCCCTCGCTGGACGCTACCTGCCTCGGCTGGGGGCGCGGGCGGACGAGGGTGAGATCCTCCTCGGTCTCGCGCTCGCGCTCCGGGCGCCGCGCTCCGGCCACGTGGGCATCGACCTCGCGCGTGCCCCGGAGACCTTCGCCAGGGAGGGCTGGGAGTCGGAGGAGGGGGACGATCCGCGCCCCCCCCTCGAGTGGCCGAGGGGGCTCGGGCGCTGGCGCGACGCGGTCCTGGCCTCGCCCTTCGTCGGCCCCCTCGAGGGGGCTGCGCGTCCCTTCGTTCGGGACGATGGGCCCGGGTCCCTCCTGATGACCCGGCGCATGGCGAGGGAGCAGGAGCGCCTGGCGCTGGCGCTCCTCGAGCGGGCGGGCGCATGCCCCTCGCGCCTGGTGCCGGGCGCGGTGGTCGCGCAGGGGATCGCTCGCTCTTTCGGCTCCGACGCGGAGGCCCAGGGAGCCCGCGCGCTGAGGACGCTCGCGGAGCGGTCGCTCACCGTGATCACGGGCGGCCCCGGCACGGGCAAGACCTGGAGCATCAAGCGCATCCTCGCCCTCCTGCTCGAGCTGCCCCTCGGGCCGGGGGAGGCCGAGCTGCGGGTCGAGCTGGCGGCCCCCACCGGCAAGGCCGCGGCCCGCATGAGGGAGGCCATCGGGGAGGGCCTCGGGGACCTCCGCGTCGCCCGCGAGGGCACCCGAGCGCGCCTCGCCGCTCTGAAGCCCAAGACCCTGCACAAGCTGCTGGGCGTGCGTCCGGACGGGGGCTGCCGCTTCGACGCGAGCGTCCCTCTGCCCGCCGACGTCATCGTCGTGGACGAGGCCTCGATGATCGACCTCGTGATGATGCGGCGGCTCCTCGAGGCGGCCGCCCCCGGCGCGCGCGTGGTCCTCCTCGGCGATCGCGACCAGCTCGCCAGCGTCGAGGCGGGCTCGGTGCTCTCGGACATCGTCTCGCCCTTCCTGCGCGCGGGCGGCTCGCTGGACGCTCCCATCAGCGGCTCGATC
>CAZEHU010000287.1:0-4795 GCA_964511605.1 uncultured Myxococcales bacterium | reverse complement strand
GCTGCTCCGCCTCGGGGGGGCGCACGGGGATGCCAGCGAGCTCCTCCTCGCCCGTGCGCGCGCGGGCCACGTGCTGGTCGCCTCGCTCTTCGGAGCGGAGCGAGAGGCCTTCGCCCCCGGAGCGCTCGGGGATGTGCTCTTGATCGACGCCGACACGGGGCAGGTCCGCTCGGTCGTCGTCGACGGCCACCTGGTGGTGGAGGACGGGCGCCTCCTCACCGGGGATGCAGGCGCCATCGCGGACCACGCGCGCTCGGAGGCCGCCCGACTCTCCGAGCGCATGAGGGCCTTGCCATGACCCGCCGCCACACCTACCGGCCGAAGTCCGAGACCAAGGAGCACGGCGCCATCGGCCCCGAGCATCAGGAGCCGCTCTACGACGTGGACGTGCCCACACCGAGCCACGCGGAGCGGGCGAGGACCCTGGTCGCTGCAGCGCGCACGGGCACCTTGAGCACCGCCGCCCAGGAGCTCGATGGGCATCCTTATGGCTCGTTTGTGACCTTCGGGCTCACCGAGGAGGGCGACCCTGTGCTGCTCATCAGCGCCCTCGCCGAGCATACGAAGAACCTGCGGCGGGATCGGCGGGCCTCGCTGCTCGTGGCGGAGGCCGGCCAGGTCGGTGACGACCCCCTCGCCTTGGGGCGGGTCACCCTCGTGGCCCACGCGGAGGCCCTGGAGCCCAAGAGCGAGGAGGCCGACCTGGCGCGAGGCGCCTTCCTGAAGACCCACCCGGGGGCGGCCTACTACGTGGACTTCCGGGACTTCAGCTTCTGGCACCTCGGGGTGGAGTCCATCCGCTACATCGGGGGGTATGGGCGCATGTCCTGGGTGGAGGCGGAGGCCTGGCGCGCGGCCCGGCCCGATCCGCTGCTCCCCCACGCCCGCGACATCGTGGAGCACATGAACCAAGACCACGCCGAGACCATGGCGCTCTACTGCCGGGCCTTCACGAGAGCAAAGGCGGCCAAGACCGGCGATGTGAAGATGGTCGGTGTGGATCGATACGGCTTCGAGCTCTCCGTGGGCACGCCCTGGGGCCCGCGCCCGGTGCGGCTGGCCTACCCGGAGGAGGCCGCTACGCCCAACGCCTGTCGGCAAGCGCTGATCGCCCTCGCGGACGAGGCGAGGGAGCGCCTGGCATGAGCCTGCGAGCCCTGGCGCTAGCGATGATCTGGGGGCTCGCGCTCGGAGCCCCGGCCTGCTCCGGCGGGAGCGGAGAGGAGACGCCACCCGAGGCGGCCGGCGAGGACGCCGGGACCTCATCGGACACACCGGCGAGCGAGCAGGACGCTGGCCCGTCCGGTTCAGATGCCTCGGACGGCGCCGCGGCCGAGCCAGAGCCCGAGGGCCCGCTCTTCCCGGCAGAGGGCAACCCCAACTTCGCGGTGGCCTCCGCGGGCTGGCTGCGCGGCGACCTGCACTACCACACGGACCACAGCGAGGACGCCAAGAAGCAGGGCGGGGACGATGTGGCCACCTGCCTGGCCATCGCCGACTGGTTCCGCCACCCGACCTTCGAGGCGGAGCTGCCGGAGCTCGCGGGCAACGGGCTCGACTACATCGCCGTGACCGACCACCGCACGGACGCCATCCTCGCCGATCCAGAGTTCACCCACGAGCACCTGATCCTGGTGCCCGGCGAGGAGTACGGCGGCGGCGGCCACGCGGGCGTCTTTGGTATCGCCGAGCACATCCCCCACGATCCGATCCAGGGAGAGAGCCAGAACGAGCGCCACAACGACGCGATCGCGGAGGCCCACGGGATGGGCGCCGCCTTCAGCGTCAACCACCCGGTCCAGGGCAACAACTGGGTCTGGGATACGCCGGAGGTCGATGGCGTCGAGGTGTGGAACGGTCCGTGGTCCAGCTTCTACGTGGGCACCACCGAGGAGGAGCTGGAGGGGGACATCGCGGGCGGCGGGGTAGAGAACCCCTTCATCCGCGACGCGATGGAGTCGACCCCCGCGGGCCACAACGATCGGGCCCTCCGCTTCTGGCAGAACCACCTGACGGCGGGGCTCCACCCGGCCGTGATCGGGGGCAGCGATCGGCACATGGTGGTGCCGGCCGCGCTCCCCACCACCTACGTGCGCCCCCCGGAGGGCCTGCGCAACGACCCTGACGTGGCCAGCGTCGTCGAGGGCATCCGCGAGGGAGGCACCTTCATCAGCAGGAACCCCTTCGGACCCCAGGTCGATCTGCGGGCCATCGACGAGGAGGGCGCGGTCCACCCGCTCGGGGCAGCCCTCCCCCACGCGGGTCCCTGGCAGGTCGAGGTGCGGGTCAGCCGCGCGGCCGGTGGGGTGCTGCGCCTCGTGGCCGGCCCGGTCCTGCCGCCCGACGCGGAGGGACGCTCCCGCGCCGAGCCGGCGATCCTCGTCGAGGCCCCCATCGACCACCCTCTGGTGGAGGGCACCTTCCCGTGGACCGCCCCCGCCGAGGGGGGCTGGCTGCACGCCGTGGTCCTCGAGCCCATCGCCCCCGAGCCCCTCGACGAGGCGCTCACCGAGGCCCTCGAGGTCTTCTCGACACCGGCGACGGGCAACGCCCTCCTCGTGATGGCCGAGCAGCTCCTCCCCCTCGTCGACGAGGGCGTCGTCCTCTTCCCCGAGGAGTGCGACCCCGCCGACTGGCTGCCGAACCGCCCCCAGTGCATCCCGGTCGACCAGCAGACCCTGGCCACCTTCCAGATCCCCGACAGCCTCGACCGACTGCTCCACATCTTCTACGAGGCCGGCGAGCCCACCGAGCGCTGCATGGGCGCGGTCACGAGCGCCTTCCTCTTCGTGCCCTGAGCCGCGCCCCTCGGCTCAGCTCGGCTCGCTGCGTTCCAGCGCCGGCACGCGATCGAAGCCCTGGTCGAAAGAGGCGATCTCGGTGATCCCGTGATTCATAGCGACAGCAGCGTGGATGGCGTCGCGCACACCCAACCCCTCGACCTCCTCGTGCAGGTCGCGTGCCCGATCGGTATCCGCCAGCTCCACGGGGAGCACGACCGGGCACAGGGCCACAAAGAGATCGTAGACCTCCCGGGCAAGCTCCGGCCTGCCCAGCGCGTGGTAGCGGTACAGGATCTCCTGCGGGCGCGATCCCGGAAAGGGGCCACGCCCGGCGATTCGGGGCTCGAGTCCTCCCAGAGGTCGCGCTTGACGCGAACACGGGGCCCTGAGAACTGGAGCCGCCCCCGGAGGTTCTGTTACCGATAGGCGTCGCAGGCGCCATCGGCTCGGCCTCCGCGCCGTGGGCGGGACCCGAGATCCCTTTCGTGGACCGCGCCCATCTCCTGCAGCACCTCGGTGCTCGTGCAAGCGGGCTGGGCGCCGGTCCTGACCTGCGCAAGCAGCCTGAGGGAAGGGTCTCGGTGAGGATGCTCGCGCCCGGCCGCGTACATCGGGATGTTCGAGTCGAGGAAGATCACCCTCCGCGCCCTCGCATGATCTCCGAGTTCATCTGGTCGATGTCGGCCGTCGGCGCCCGGAGCGCTGCGAGCCGCGCCAGCGGATCGCCTCCAGCGCGCTCCCGTCGTAGGGCCTCGGCGAGGGCGCGGCGCGCCCACTCGGACTTCGTCACGCGCTGCCGAGAGGCGGCCTTGGCCAGCGCGGAGTCCATGGTCTCTGGGATCAGAACCTGCAACCGATGACTCATGCAATCATACCCATAGTCGATGAGTCGATCGTCAAGGACGACCCGCCCGAGCGATGATGATCTCCTCCCCGCCTGCGGCTCGATCCACGAGCCGTGAGAGGTGGGTCTTCGCCGCATGCAGGTTGATCTGCTGGCCCATGGCGTCCTCCTGGCTCGAAATTGTCGACTGGACTCAGCCTAGTCCGGTCGACTCCCCTCTTCAAGGGGCGGCTGCAGGCGGCCCTCCAGGCCGACGTGGAGGTTGCGGCCGTAGACGGCCAGCCGCCAGAAGGCCAAGGAGCCCACGACGACGATCGAGGCGTTGAATGCGAGCAGGGCGGGGGTCTGGGGGAGGATGAGGAAGGCGCCGAGGTATTGGGCGACGATGGAGACGTAGAGGAAGCCCGCGATGAAGAGGCGGGAGCGCCCTCGGATGAAGCGGGCGCCGAGGGGAGCACCGACGACGACGATGGGCACGCAGACCCACCAGTAGCCCCAAGCGTCGGGGGCCATGCCGGTGGGCGTGGCCGCCTGCCAGGAGAAGCCGACCACCGTATTGGTGGCCATCAGGACCACAGAGGTGGGGGTGGCGACCTTCTCGCTCAGTCCGAAGACGAGGACGAGGAGAGAGAAGGTGACGATGTCGAGGCCGCTGCCTGTGAGGCCGCTGACGACGCCGCCCACCACGCCCAGGCTGAAGAGGGCGGCGAGCTGGCCCCAGCTCGCCTCCGGGAGGCGCCCGCGGACCTCTCGCCCCCTCTCGCGGTTGATCCAGTAGAGGGCCCCACCGAAGCTCAGCCAGAGGCTCACGAAGAAGGTCTTCACGAAGGGCGCGGGCAGGAGGCCGGAGATCCACTCCAGGCCGAGGATGATGCCGACGGCCCCACCGGCACCGGCCCAACGGATCGCTCGCCACTCGACCGGGGTGTGGGCCGCCACGATGACGAGGGCCGCGGCCACCATGCCCACCGACTGGATCATCAGGGAGAAGTCGCGCGCTACGGAGGGCTCGATGTCGAAGACCAGGGTCATCACCGGGAAAGCAACGGCCCCCCCGCCCTCGCTGGTGGCCCCCGCGATGAAGGAGCCCAGCATCATGGTCACCGACATGAACCAGCCCTCGGCGAAGAGGTGCCAGCGATCCCCATCGACCATAGCGAAGGTCCAG
>CAZEHU010000286.1:0-4807 GCA_964511605.1 uncultured Myxococcales bacterium | reverse complement strand
GCCCGCCGCTCTGCGCAGGACCTCGCCGGCGCGGGCCAGCGCGAGCTGCAGGTGGCCGGAGCCGGCCGTCGCCGTCGGGCCGGGCATCGCCTCGAGGTGGCGGGCCAGGGAGGTGGCCAGGGGCCGGATGGGCGTGGCATCCAGCACCACCGCCGGCGCTCCGTCGGCCCGCAGGATCGCGAGGCGATCGGTCGGACCCAGCCGGCGCACCAGCGCCGTGACCAGCTCCTCCGCCTCTGTCGGGCCGACCCCGGGGGCCAACACCAGGGCGAGGTCCAGCGGCGGGCGGCGCCAGCCGAAGCGGCGGCTGCCCACCAGACCCACCTGCAGGACCACACGGCCGGGGCCATCGATCCAGGGGCGATCGAGGGAGGCCACCAGGCCGAGGGCGTCCCGCGCAGGCGGATCGAAGGGCTGCTGGACGGCACGGGCACGCTGCCAGGGCTGGTTGCCCGCCAGATCCCGCGAGAGGCGCTGGACCTGCTCATGGTGGGCGGCGTTCCCCCCGAGGTAGGTATTCTCGAAGTAGGCCTGGCGCGGCAGGAAGCTCTCCGGCTGGAGGCCGCGATCCCTGCCATCCTCGTCATCCTCGGCCTCGAGGTCTCGCCAGCCGAGGCCCTCCTCCTCCTCGGGGGCCTCCTCCTTGCTCCTCCCGAGGGCCAGGAGCTCCACCAAGGTGGCCCGCTTCCCTTTCTTGCGGACCTCCTTGTCGCGCTTGTCGAGCTGCTCGCGCGCCATCTTGCCGTCCACGATGCGGTTCATCGCTGTGGTGGCAGCGGTGGGCTTGGGCTTGGGCTCCGGGCGCCGCGGGGGGACGGCTTGCGGGGGCGCAGGCGGCGGAGGGGGCGCGAAGGCGTGGTCCATCGTGCGCAGGTGGTCGAGAGCCGCGTTCGCGTCTTCGGGGACCTCCAGGGCGGAGGCGGCCCCAGCATTGTCCTTCGCGACGGCCCGGCCGGCCTGGCCAGTCGCACCCGAGGCGACCTGGAAGAGGCCGTCGCCGTCGACGGAGACCTCCGTGGGCTCGTCGGAGGCCGGCTTCAGGTCCGCTCCTCTCTCGGCCGCCTCCCCGGCCATCGGGGAGCTGATCGGGGGCGCACCCTTGGCGCCCGTAGGCTCGGCGTCGCCCATCGCGAGGCAGCTCGCCAGCGGCGGCGCCAGGAGGAGCGCCGCCCCGGCGAGGAGCCAGGTCTTCGTTCGCTGGGCGGCCATCAGGAGGCCTGAACCGCGCGGCGCTCGCGGATGCGCTGGACGAGGGCCTGGGCCCCGGCCATCGCGGCCCGGCGGACCGGCGGCAGGAGCATCAGGAGGACGAGCAAGCCGAGCAAGTAGCCCAGGGTGGAGCCGGGGGTGACGACGTAGCTCACCGAGAGGGTCGGGACCTCCTCGCTGGGGTCGAGCACGGAGCGGGTCCACAGGTGCTCCTCGAAGAGCTCATGCACCCCCACGGCGAAGGGGAGGTCGAGCTGGGCCGCGAGCTCACGGTCCGTATGGAAGCGCCAGGAGGGGGCGGTCTCGAGCTGGGTATCGGCCGAGAGGATGCCGATGTCCTCGGGGATGCGGACCAGCCAGCGCAGGTCGGTGACCAGGAGGTCGAGGCGCGGCGCCTCGAGGTCGACGCTGCCGCCGAGGCCGAGGGCGCCCTGGGGGGACTCCCAGACCACCTCGACCCAGGCCTCGCCATCCTTGGGCAGGGGGATCGCCAGGGCGCCCTGATCGTCGCTGACCGCCTTCACGGTCTGCCCATCGACCGCCACGGCCCACACCCGATCCTCGCCGGGCACGGTGAAGCGCAGGAACTGTCGATCGGCGTTCGCGACGCGGATCATCGCGTGGGTGACCAGGTGGCCGTCGGAGAGCACGGTGGTCTCGAGCCAGAAGCCACGGGCCACGGCGTCCAAGGTCTCGACGGTGCGGTGGCGGCGGACCTGCAGCTCGAGGGACCAGGGCGCGCGGGCCCAGGTGTAGCCGAGCAGGACCTCGTCCTCGGTGCGCAGCCGGACGGCGCGGGGCAGCTCGTGGCCGTCGACGCGGCGGACGTCCTCGTCCGTGCCAGCACGGACCTCGATGCCGGTATCGGCGACGACCCCGAGGGCGCCCTCCTCGACCTCGGCGCCGAGCACGCGGATGTCGGGGGCCACGATGGTGCCGAGGTCCTTGGGCAGGAGCATCTCCAGCTCGAGGTCGATCTCCACCGCCCCCTCGAGGGCACGGGTGAAGCGCACGCGGTGGGCTTTGCGACCCTCGCCCGCCTCGACCGCGTCGGCGGCCTCGGCCACGTTGAGGCTCGGGGCGTTGGTGGAGAGCACGCTCACGCCCTCCGGCAAGCTGAGGATCACCTCATCCCGGCGACCGCTCTTCAGCTCGACGAGCACGGTGGCCTGGACCTCGAGGGCTCCCTCCTTCACCCGGTACAGGGCGTGGACCCGGGCGTCGAAGCGCACGTCACGCTCGGGGGCGCGGACCACGGTCGAGGCGATCGGGCCGGGGGCACCGACGTGCTTGAGGGCCTGGCCGACCTTATCCTCGAGGTCGGCGCGCAGCTCGGTGGGCAGGGCGTCCTCGCCCACCTTGGAGTAGCCCTCGGCGTCCGCGGGGCCGAGCGCGACCTTCGGGCCCTGGAGGAGCGCGATCACGCCTCCCTCTCGCCAGGCGCCGAGGGGGCGGAGCAGGGGCAGCTCCACCTCGCTGCCCTCGGCGGTGGGGGCCGGGGTCTCGAGGTGGAAGGTGAGCTCGAGGGAGCCCTCGGCCTCCTCGGCCAGCCAGACGCGGGCCTGGCGCGGGGCCTCGTCGCTCGCGGCGAAGGTGCGCCAGTCGTCCACGCCGGTGCCGCTGACGCGGTAGAGGACGGCGTCGTCGGGGATCTGGACCGCCAGCTCCCGCACGCCGCCGCGGATGACCTCGTAGCGCACGATGGCGCGGGAGCGGATCACCGCCTCCTCGAGGCGCACGAGCTGGTAGGTCTCGGTATTGACGCGGACCAGCTCCTCGGGGGCGGCGCGGGTCTCGGTCCAGCGGACCGCGAGGTGGTCCGAGGGAGGCAGGTGGGCCTCGGCGCGTGTTCGGGCGCCATCGCCGGACCCCTGCACGGAGGTCTTCAGCGGAGCGGCGGGCTCGAAGCTGACGTCGCGCTCCCCGGGGATGATGGCGACCACATGGGTGATCGGCACCGGCTCGAGGGCGAGGTCGACCCGCGGCTGGCCCTGGCTGCGATCGACGGGCAGGCGGAAGCGGGCCGTGACCGTGTGCAGGCCCACGCCGGTGAGGACCGCGTGGTGGCCGCTCTCGAGGACGCGGGCGGCGAGGGGGGTGCGCCCCTCGGCCAGGCTGATGAGGGCGGCGCCGGCGGGGGCGACCCGCACGATGCCGATCGAGGTGCCGAGGCGGATCTCATAGGTCGCCTCGACGTCCGCACCGGAGCCGTCGGCGTCCGGGATGATCTCCAGGTCCAAGCTGCGGATCGCAGCGTCCGGGCCCGTATCGCCCCAGCGCAGGACGGCGCCGGAGGTCGCGGGCAGCCGGGCGCGGAGGCCCTCGCCGGAGGGCTCGACGTCGAGGGCCGGCCAGACCTCGGTGGTGGCGGGACCCACCACGCGCAGCTCGGCGCCCGGCAGGGGGGGGAGCGGCAGCACGGCTCCCCGAGCGTTGCCGCCGGTGGCGGTGGCACGCACGAGGTAGCGGAGGTGGACCGCGACGGGCTGATCGACCGTGGAGACCCAGGCGGTGTGCACACCGCTGCGGAGGCCCAGGCTGGCATCACTGCCGTCGAGCCGGGCCTCGATCAGGACCGCGTCTGCCGGCAGGAGGGGCACCGGGCCGCCGGGCCGAGAGGATTCTGGATCCGACGGGGAAGGCAGGGTGAGGGAGGCGTCGAGCGTGACCTCGATGTCGCCGCCCTCCGGATCGGTGATCTGGACGTGGAGGCGGCCTACCGACCAGGAGGCGGCGGCCGTATCCGGGTGACGGGCGGCATCCATCAGCGCCTGGAAGCGCTCGATGGTGAGCTGGACGTGCTCCGGATCCGCGGCGGCGGCGGAGGGGGCGTGCAGGAGGGCCGATGCGGCGAGGGATAGGGAGAGGGCGAGCGCGAGCGCGCGGGGGAGAGCGGGCAGGGGAGCCTTATGAGACACGGAGTTCCTCCTCGTGGCGGCTTCTGTGGACGGATGGATCGACAAATCGATCTCGCGCTCTTCCCTTCCCGGCCGTCGGGAATCGGTGGGAGGCACGCAGGACCCTGTGAACAAGGGGATCACAGCCCCTCGCGACCCGGCACTTGATTCGAGGTTCGTCCTCTGCTACTCATGTGTTCAGCATGAACTTCCGTTCAGCCACCCTCCCCTCCATGACGGGTCTCCTCCAGCGCCGGCGCGATCGCTGCGCTGGCTCGGTCTGGGTGGTCGACCCCGATCATCGGGGCGTGGGGCGATGCGCCTTCTGCGCCGACCGAGCCGCGCGCATCGGGGCTCCGGCCCCCGTGCCGCCGCCCGAGGTGCTGCGCGGCCAGCTCCACCACGATCTCTCGCGCCTCCGGCAGCGCCGCTCCCTGAGCTGGGTGTGGCTCTGTCCCTCGGCCGATCCATTCGCTCCCACGGCGGTGGATCTGTCCGGGCCCGCGGTGATGCTGGCGCAGGACCTCCTGGCCGAAGGCCTGGGGGTCAGCGTCCGCACCCGCGGGGGGCTCGGAGAGGCGCAGGCGCTCCTCCCTGTGGTCCGCCGCCACCCCCGCATGGTCCGGGTGGAGATCGGCGTGCTGAGCCTGGAGGCCGAGCTGGAGTGGACCTGGGAGCGCGGCACCGCCCCGACGGGCTCT
>CAZEHU010000285.1:1728-4808 GCA_964511605.1 uncultured Myxococcales bacterium | reverse complement strand
GCATCGAGGTGGGCCCCATGAGCGGCCTCAGCAACGTCCGGAGCTGGCTCGCGGCGCACGGCTACGAGGAGCACTAGGGCCTGACCGAGGTCGCCCTGGCCCACGCCAAGGAGCGCGATCGTCGCTTCACGGACGCGGAGCTCCGCGGCCTGGTCGCGCGCCTCCGGGAGGAGCCGCGGACCTCAGGGGATCGGCGCGATGAATGAGCGCCTGGTCCACCTGCGGGTCAACGGCGTCCCGAGGGTCGCCGCTATCGCCGTGGGGACCACGCTCACCGAGCTCCTCCGGGATCACCTCCGCCTGACCGGGACCAAGAAGGGCTGCGACGAAGGGAGCTGTGGCACCTGCACCGTGCTGGTGGACGGGGAGCCCGTGCTCTCCTGCTTGAGCCTGGCGGTCCGCCTCGATGGCGCCGACGTGCGCACCGTCGAGGGCCTGGCGGGCCCGGAGGGGCTGAGCCGCCTGCAGCGCGCTTTCGTCGATCGCAACGCGGCCCAGTGCGGCTTCTGCACGCCGGGCATGTTGATGAGCGCCACCCACCTGCTCGAGGCGCGGGAAGGTCAGGCCCCCCCGACGCCCGAGGAGGTCGCGGAGGCGCTGGCCGGCAACCTCTGCCGGTGCACGGGCTACGTCCGCATCCTCGACGCCGTCCTCGACGCATCCGGCGAAGCGCGGACTCCGCAAGAGGCCGCACCGTGATCGGCGGACGCCACGGGCGCGTCGACGGGCCGGATCAGGTCTCGGGTGCAGCGCTCTTCACCGCGGACCTCCCGATGCCCGGGGCGCTCACCGCGCTCCTCCTCCGCTCACCCCACGCGCACGCGCGCATCCTCTCGATCGACGTGGCCCCGGCCCTCGCCCTCGAGGGCGTCGAAGCCGTCATCACGGGCGCGGATCTGCCTACGCCCTACGGGGTCATCCCCTGGACACCGGACGAGCACGCGCTCGCCCTCCACACCGTGCGCTACGTGGGCGACGCCGTCGCGTGCGTCGCAGCCCTCGACGAGAGGAGCGCCCAGGCGGCTCTGGAGGCGATCGTCGTCTGCTACGAGCCCCTCGAGCCCCTGGTCGATCCCGCGGCGACGGCCGAGCGCATGGACCTCCTCATCCACGAGGGCTCGAAGCGCGGGAACCTCACCAAGGAGGTGGAGCTCGGCTTCGGGGACCTCGAGGCGGCCTTCGAGGGCGCCGAGGTGATCATCGAGGGGGACTATGGCTTCCAGGGCACGACGCACGCGGCCCTCGAGCCCCACGCCGCGATGGCGCAGCGGGGCCCGGACGGGGTGCTCACCGTCTGGACCGCGACCCAGGTGCCCCACTACGTCCACCGCGAGCTGGCCCGGGTGCTCGACCTCCCGGCGCGCCAGATCCGCGTCGTGCAGCCCCCGGTGGGTGGGGGCTTCGGCGGCAAGTCGGAGCCCTTCGAGCTGGAGTTCTGCGTCGCCAAGCTGGCCCTCCTCACCGGCCGCCCGGTGCGCCTGGTCTACTCCCGAGAGGAGGTCTTCCTCGCCCACCGTGGCCGCCACCCCATGCACATGAAGACCCGCACCGCCTTCGACGAGGAGGGCCGGATCCGCGGGCACGAGCTGGACGTGCTCCTCGACGGCGGCGCCTACGCGAGCTTCGGCCTGGTGACCACCTACTACGCCGGGCAGCTCTGCACCGTGCCCTGGGCGATGGATGCCTACAGCTTCCGGAGCCGCCGGGTCTATACCAACAAGCCGGCCTGCGGGCCGAAGCGGGGACACGGCTCCGTGCAGCCGCGCTTCGCGCTGGAGGTGCAGCTCGACAAGGCTGCACGCGCCTTGCAGATCGACCCTATCGAGCTACGCCGGCGGGCCTTCGGGGGGGAGCATACGCGGACGGTCAACGAGCTGCGGGTCGGCTCCCTCGGCCTCCTCGCTTGCCTCGACCGTGTTCAGGAGGCCAGCGGCTGGCGGGAGCGCTGGGGCAAGCTGGGCCGGGGCCGGGGCCTCGGGGTGGCTGCCAGCGCCTACATCAGCGGGACCAACTACCCGATCTACCCCAACGAGATGCCCCAGTCGGCGGTGCAGATCTGCGCCGATCGCTCGGGCCGCGTCCGCCTCTTCTCCGGGGCCGCGGACATCGGACAGGGCTCCAGCACCGTGCTCGCGACCATCGTCGCCGAGGAGCTCGGTGTGGCCCTCGGTGATGTGCGCATCGTCTCCGGGGATACGGACCTGACGCCCGTGGACCTGGGCAGCTACTCGAGCCGCGTCACCCTCATGGCCGGGCACGCCGCCCAGCGCGCCTGCCGGGACGTGGCCAGCAAGGTGCGTAAGGCGGTGGCCGAGCGCTGGGGTTGCTCCCCGAAGGACGTGAGCCTCGCCGATCGGGAGGCGATCCGGGTGAGCGCCCCCGCCGAGCGTCTGCCTATCGCGGAGGCCTTCCAGCTCGCAGAGGCCCGCTTCGGCACCCTCGGGGCGGTGGGCCACTACAACACCCCGAGGGAGGGCATCCACGGCAGCTATCGCGGCGGGGCCATCGGGGCCTCTCCGGCGCTCTCGTGTACCGCGCACATCGCGGAGGTGAGCGTCGACGAGGAGCTCGGACTCGTGAACGTGGAGCGCATCTGGTGCGCGCACGACTGTGGCCGGGCGCTTGTGCCTACGCTGGTGGAGGGCCAGATCCACGGCGCCTGCCACATGGGCCTCGGGGAGGTGTTGCTCGAGGAGCATCGGGTCCTCGAGGGCGGACTGCTCGAGGCGGCCGATCTGCTCGACTACCGGGTGCCCTCGATCCTCGACTCGCCCCCGGTGGACGCTCTCCTCGTCGAGGCCCCCGACGAGCACGGCCCTTATGGCGCCAAGGAGGCCGGCGAGGGCCCGCTGCACTCCGTGATTCCCGCCATCGCCAATGCGATCTTCGACGCCATTGGGGTCCGCCTCGACCACCTGCCCATCACGCCCGACAAGGTGCTCGCCGCCCTCGACGCCCAAGGCAAGCCGTGATCGGCCCCTCCGGCATGGACCTCGTCCGGCCGCGCCACCTCGACGAGGCGGTGGCGCTGGTGGTGGAGGCCGGCTCGGAGGGCCGCATCCTCGCCGGAGGCAGCGACC
>CAZEHU010000285.1:0-1718 GCA_964511605.1 uncultured Myxococcales bacterium | reverse complement strand
AGCCGGCGCGAGGCCCCGCGCCTCCTCGTGGACATCACCGGGCTCGAGGCGCTGCGAGGTCTGTCCAAGACACCCGAGGGGGGCCTCCGCCTCGGCGCCGGCGAGACGCTCCATACCCTGGCCTCCAGCGTGGCCATCCGGGAGCTCGCCCCCGCTCTCGCGGAGGCCTGTGGCCGCGTCGCCCATCCCCAGGTGCGCAACATGGGCACCCTGGGGGGCAACGTCTGCCTCGACACCCGCTGCCGCTGGGTCAACCGCAGCTACTCCTGGCGCTCGGCGCTGGGGGGCTGCCTGAAGGCCGAGGGCTCCCAGTGCTGGGTCGTCGAGCGAGGAAAGCGCTGCGTCGCCGCGGCCTCGGGCGACAGCCTGGCGCCGCTCGTGGCCCTGGGCGCGCAGGTCGAGATCGCAGGTCCCGCGGGCCCTCGCGTGATCGACGTCCTCGACCTCCGGCACAAGGACGGCGCCGCGCCCCTGACCCTCGCGCGCGGCGAGCTGGTCCAGACGATCCACCTCCCGCCGCCCCACCAGGCCACCTCGAGGCGTCGCTCCGCCTACCTGCGCTGGGCGCGGCGCCGGTCCATCGACTTCCCCCTGATCTCGGTGGGGCTGGTGCTCGACGAGGATGAGCGCGACGCCATCGCGTCGCTCGAGGTGGTGGTGACGGTCCTGGGACCGAGGCCACGGAGGATCAAGGGCCTCGAGCGCTTCTGTGGCGAGCGCCTGTCGCCGGCGGTGGCCGCCGCAGTGGCCGAGGCCACGAACAGGCAGTGCACCCCCCTCGAGAACGTCCCCTTCGATGCCGTCTGGCGTCGCCGGGCCCTCGGTGTCATGGTGCGGCGGCAGCTCGAAGGCTGGGCGGTCAGGGCAGCGGATCGGCCGGCCGATCCGCCAAGACCATCCAGGAGCCGACCATGAGCGCCAGCCCTGCCGACGCCCTCGACCAGATGCTGGCCTACCATGGCCGTGTCCGGGAGCAGCTCACCCACCTGCGGGCCATCGCCGGCGCGCTCCAGGCCGGGGATGCCGACCTCAAGGCGGAGGCCCGGGGCCTCGCCGACACGGTGGTGCGCACCTTCGGGCTCGAGCGCATCCTGCACGAGCAGGACGAGGTGGAGTCCCTCCTGCCGCGGGTCGCCGAGGCCCTCGAGTCGGCCGGCGAGAAGAGCGAGGCCGTCCGCCGCGACATCGCGGGCATGGCGGAGGAGCACGAGGAGTGGGAGGCGGTCTGGCGCCCGATCCAGTTCTGGCTCTGGATGGTGACCGTGGACGATCCCATCGTCACCGCCGAGGAGATCGCCGACGCGTGCGCGACGGTGGAGACGCACCTCCTCGGCCACATCGGCCGCGAGGAGGCCACGGTCTACGCCACGGCTCGGCGCCTCCTGAGCGCCGAGGAGATCGCCGAGATGGGCGAGGAGATGGCCGAGCGTCGCCGGCGCTGGCGGCCGAGCCGCCCCTCGGCCTGAGCGCAGTCCGGACGCCCGCCGACTCGGGGCGGCAGATTCGATCGGGCATGATCCACGGCCGGGTCGCGCCGCCTTTCTCGCCTTGGTGTCGTTATCGTTGTCGTTCGCTGGCGCCGGGAACGCCTCGGCGAGGAGTTGGCCGAGCTCCTGCTGGTGCCAGAGCTCGTCCCATCGTCCTGCGAGGGTCATCGTCCTTAGGTTGAAGATGGCCTGGGGCGTCTCGGCGAGCCAGCGTCCGCCGGGGATCTTCAG
>CAZEHU010000284.1:0-4825 GCA_964511605.1 uncultured Myxococcales bacterium | reverse complement strand
TGATCATGACCCAGCTCGGCATGGTGGCCCTGGGGGTCGAGGACGAACGCTTCGACGGCGACGACGTCCTGCGCCGCCTCGGTGCGATCTCCTCCCGCTCGATCGCTGGCGGCGTGGTCCTCATGTATATGCTCACCCGTCGCATGGACGATGAGGGGCCCAACGGTCCCCCGAGGGCCGCGGAGGGTCCCCAGCCCCAGGTGATGCTGGCTCCGATCCCGGATCCCCGCAGCCCCGGCGTCGCCCTCGGCGTGAGCTTCTGAGCCTCAACCCCGCTCGCGATCGAGCACGGCCAACAGCTCCTGGTGGCCGGTATGGGGGAAGAGGTCGAAGCCGCGAGCCGAGCGGAGCAAGAGGCGCCCCTCGGGCCCTGCGCTCCGCTCCGTGAGCGCGGCTAGATCACGCGCCCCTGTGGCCACATCGCAGCTCACCAGGATCACCCGTCGCGCACCCGAGGCGCGGATCCACGGGGCGAGGGCGAGGGCCCCGGATCGCGGCGGATCGAGCAAGATCAGGTCCGCCCGTGCGGGCCCGGGCTCCGGCGTCCCGGTGCTGAGATCGCCCAGGTGGAGCCTGGCTCGCCCCCGACCCCGCACGTTCGCTTCGAAGAGCTCCGCGGCTCCGCCCTCCCCCTCGTAGGCGGTGACCCGGTGGCCCGCGTCGAGGAGCGGCAGCGTGAGGGTGCCCACCCCAGCGAAGAGCTCCACGGCGTGGCCGGACGGCACCTCCGAGGCCGCATCGCGGACCTCCGCGGACAGGGCTGCGAACCCCGTGGCGTGGGCCTGCACGAAGCTCTCGGGTCGGGCCAGCAGGCTCGAGGCGCCGTGGCGGACGGACAGGGCGCCCCCCTCATCGCTCCCCCCCCCCCACCGCCAGGGCCGGCCTCCCGCCTCTCGGATGAGCGCACCCACACCCTCCTCGCCGCTGAGGACGAGGACCTCGCCGGCCCTCGCGCCCTCGGCCTCGAGGCGAGCGCGGAGGGAAGGCAGGGCCGCGTTCAGGGGCTCGGCGGCCACGTCGCATCGGGCGATCGGGACGAGGCCATGTCCACCGCGGGCCCGGAAGCCGAGCTGGAGCACGCCGGCCAGCCGCTCGTACCGGAGCCGGAGCCGGACGCGATAGCCGAGCCTCTCCTCGCCCCCCTCCGGGGACTCCGTGGCGAGCTCGACGGTCGCCCCCTCGACCCGCGCCCCCAGGTGCTTGCGCAGCTCGCCCTCCAGGATAGCGAGCCGGCTCGCTCGCTGGACCTCGGCATCTCCGCGCATCCACGGACAGCCCCCGCAGCGGGCCTGCACGGGGCACGAGGGCTCCACGCGATGCTCCGAGGCCTCCAGCAGGCGGTGGAGGGTACCGCGCGCCCAGCGCTTCTTGACTCGCGTGAGGCGGACGTCGACCCGATCGCCCGGCACCGCGCCGGGCACGAAGAGCACCCTGCCCTCGAGCGGTCCGGAGGCGATGTGTCCGACGCCCTCCGAGCCGTGGGCCCAGCGCACGATCCGCACACCATCCACGATCTTCTCAGCGGGCACGTGTATCCTCCCTCGCCATGCCGCGGCCGGACCCACGCCCCATCGAGCGCGTCCTGGTGGTCTACAAGACCAGCCCTTGGGAGCGCTACACCGATGAGGGGCTCCTGGGACCCGATGCGCCCTCCAATGGGGGGGCGCGACCGGAGGATCGGGCCGACGTGGCGGAGCGCCTCGAGCAGGCCCACGAGATCCACCTGGCCTCGGCCCACACGGTCCACCGCGTGCTCGAGGCCTCCGGGCTCGACGTGACGGTGGCGCCCTCCCCCACCAAGCGGCAGGCCGCGCGAGCGGACCTGGTGATCTCTGTGGGCGGTGACGGCACCTTCCTCGCCACGGCGCTCCAGGTGGCGTCCACGCCGATGCTCGGGATCAACTCGGCCCCCGGCCGCTCCGTCGGCCACTACTGCGGCAGCGACGCGGAGGGGTTCGCCGCGACCCTGGATCGCATCCGGTCCGGGACCGAGGCCGTGGGACCCCTGACGCGCATCGCTGTTCGGATCGGACCACGGCGCATCGCCCACGACGCGCTCAACGAGGTGCTGATCGCCCACTACGTGCCCGCGGCCTCGACGCGCTGCGTGCTGCGGGTCCGCGACCAGGAGGAGGTCCAGGTCTCCAGCGGGATCTGGATCGCCACCGCCAGCGGGGCCACCGGGGTGATCGGCTCGGCCGGCGGTCTGCCGATGGAGCCCGGCGAGGGCCGCCTGCAGTATCAGGTACGCGAGCCCTATCCGCGCTGCTCGACGCCCGCGCGCCTGATCGGTGGGCTCTTCGACGGCCCTCTCGAGGCGCTCGCGCGCAGCCCCCACCTCCGGGTATGGCTCGACGGCCAACATCGCGGCCATCGGGTCGCCGTCGGGCAGCGTGTGCGGGTCGAGCGCTCCGAGAAGCCCCTGTCCGTCTACGGCTACCGCGGGCCAGGCGCCTGAGACCCTTCGGCGCCCTTCCCCGGCCGGGGCGAGCGTGCTAGGCCCCTCGGACCCTCGGCGCGCACATCGTGAGGCGGCTGGGGCCGGAGCAGCGATGCGGAGCGAGTGGATTCAGGGTCGGAGTGGCGGCTG
The DNA here is from genome assembly GCA_964511605.1 of uncultured Myxococcales bacterium. Lineage (GTDB taxonomy): Bacteria > Myxococcota_A > UBA9042 > PHBI01 > JACKFB01 > CAZEHU01. Next base: position 2,235 of record CAZEHU010000284.1, on the reverse strand, counting down.
CGTCACGCAGATGTACTACGCCCGCAAGGGACAGATCACCGGCGAGATGGCCTACGTCGCCGAGCGCGAGCGCCTCGAGGCCGAGCACGTCCGCCGGGAGGTGGCCGCGGGCCGCATGATCATCCCGGCGAACATCCGCCACGTAGGCCTCGAGCCTATGGCCATCGGCATCGACTCGTCCTGCAAGGTCAACGCGAACATCGGCAACTCGGCGGTCTCCAGCGGGGTCTCCGAGGAGCTGCGCAAGCTCGAGATCGCGCTGAGGTACGGCGCCGACACGATCATGGATCTCAGCACCGGCCGAAACATCGACGGCATCCGCGAGGCCATCGTGCGCGCGAGCCCGGTGCCCATCGGCACCGTGCCGATCTACCAGGCGGCGGAGATCCACCCGCGCACCGAGCAGATCACCATCGAGGACTACCTCGACGTGCTGGAGTTCCAGGCCCGGCAGGGGGTGGACTACTTCACGATCCACGCGGGGCTGCTCCTCGAGCACGTGCCCCTCACGCTCGATCGCATCACAGGGATCGTGAGTCGCGGCGGCAGCATCCTGGCCCACTGGATGCTCTACCACCACAAGCAGAATCCCCTCTACACCCACTTCGACCGCATCCTGGACATCTGTGCCCGCTACGATGTGTCGATCAGCCTCGGCGACGGCCTGCGCCCTGGCTGCCTCGCCGACGCCTCGGACGAGGCGCAGTTCGCGGAGCTGCGGGTGCTCGGCGAGCTCACGCTCAGGGCGTGGGACAAGAGCGTGCAGGTGATGATCGAGGGACCGGGCCACGTCCCCTTCGATCAGATCCAGATGAACATGGACAAGGAGCGCGAGTGGTGCCACGACGCGCCCTTCTACGTGCTCGGCCCCATCGTCACGGACATCGCCCCCGGCTACGACCACATCACCAGCGCTATCGGCGCCACCATGGCCGCCTATCACGGCGCCTCGATGCTCTGCTACGTGACCCCGAAGGAGCACCTCGGCCTGCCGGACGAGGACGATGTTCGCCGGGGCCTGGTCGCGTACAAGATCGCCGCCCACGCCGCGGACGTGGCGCGCCACCGGCCCGGCGCCCGGGATCGGGACGACGAGCTCAGCCGCGCGCGCTACGCCTTCGACTGGGAGCGGCAGTTCGAGCTGGCCCTCGACCCGGAGACCGCCCGCTCGATGCACGACGAGACCCTCCCGCAGGAGGTCTTCAAGGAGGCGGAGTTCTGCAGCATGTGCGGCCCGCGCTTCTGCTCGATGCACATCGACGGCGAGATGCGACGCATGGCCAAGGAGTTCCGGGCCAGCGGCGGCTTCGCCGAACCGGAGGGAACCGCGGCCGGAGCGACCGGCACCCCGCTGCCGCCGGCTCCCATGCGGGATCGCGCGCAATGATCCGGCTCGCCCTCCCGGGCCTGTGGACCCTGGCGCTGCCGCTCCTCCTCGCTTGTGGCGGGCCCCAGCAGGCGGGCGAGCCCTTTGCTCTCCCCTCGGCCGACAGCCAGCAGCACATCGAGGGACTCGATCACCTCGAGGCCGGGGAGCTAGCCGCTGCCCTCCCCCTCCTGCGTGCAGCCCACCAAGCCGCGCCAGGGGACGCGGATCGTCGCCTCGACCTCGTGACCACGCTCGTCCTCCTCGGCAAAGGCGAGGAGGCCAGCGCGCTCCTCGCTCCCCTCGTCCATCCGGTGGTCGACAGCCGCCGCGCAGGGCTCCTGCGTGTGGAGGCCCTCCTCGCCGCGGGCTTCACCCGCCGCGCCGTCACGCGTGCCAAGGAGCTCGTCGACGCCGAAGCCGACTGGGCGGACGCGTGGTACGCGTGGGGTCGCGCGGCGCTCCAGCAGCGGCGCTTCGGCGACGCGCGCCAAGCCTTCGAGGGCGCCCTCCGCCTCACGCCCGACGACGTGGACGCTCTGATGGGCTTGCACGCGGCGACCCTCGGCGGCGGCGAAGCCCCGGAGCTGGGCGTGCGCATCGCGGAGATCGAGGGCGGCGCCCACGGGGCCGATCGCCGGCTCGTCCACAACCGCGGCGTAGACGCCGAGCTCCGCGGCGACCTCGAAGCAGCCGAGGCGCTGTACCTCCAGGCCCTCGAGCCGGGGCCGGCCGATCCCTGGACCCACTACAACCTCGGTCGCTTGCTCCACGCCTCGCGTGGGCTCGAGGCGGCGCGTCCCCCTTTGCCCTCGCCGCCCAAGCCCCAACACCTGATCAAGCCGCAGCCTACTCTCACTCGTAATTAC
>CAZEHU010000283.1:0-4831 GCA_964511605.1 uncultured Myxococcales bacterium | reverse complement strand
GCGGGGCCTGGGCGGGCCTTGGTGCGGGGTGCCTCTGCCGTGGGCTGGACGAGGCGGGCGCCGGGGCCCAGGTCGGTGGTGGAATCTGGGCTCGTGGCGACCGGGTGCAGGCGCGTACGCCCGAGCTCTCCTGTCGCTCCCTCGACCTCGTGGTGCAGGGCGTCTCGGGGGGCGGGGGCGAGGAGCTCGAGCGGCGTCTCGGGGTCTTGGCCGGCGGTGGCCAGGAGGGGTCCGCGGATCGGTATTGCGAGGGCCTCCTCGCGGGAGAGGGTGAAGCGCCCGTCGGGCTGGAGGCCCGCGGTGCTCCGCATGAGGCCTGCCACCGTGGAGGGCCAGGGGAAGTCCAGGGCCCTCGCGGGCATGCCGGCCACGCGCGGGCGGCCGTCGCCGAGGGCCAGGGTGTCGCGGGGCTCGAGGGTCCACCAGCTCATGGCTGATCTCCGAGGTCGGCGCCGAAGGCGACCTGCCAAGCGCTCAGGAAGAGACGGGCTATCTGGATCTCCGCGGAGAGGTGGCGCGCGGCGTCGACCGTGCTCAGGCCGCCACGGGCCGCCTGCTCCAGGGCCGAGTGGAGGGCATCGTGGAGGGCGCCGGTCATGGCCTCGTCGCCGTGCTGGGCGCGGCGCCTCTCGAGCACCCGCCGGAGGAGGGAGGCGATGACTCCCCGGTGGGGGTCCGCCCCCGCCTCGGTCCCGGGGGCCTCGATCTCGAAGTCCCGCACGGCGGCCTCGAGGTGGTAGGCGACCCCGTCCGGGAGGCGGTCTTCGTACAGGGCCTTCGCCCAGCGCACGAGCCGCTCGTCGAGGGCGGGTGAGGCCGTCCAGGTGCCGAGGGCGGCCTGGTCCGCGCCGCCACGCTTGCGGGCGAGGATCGCCAGGCTGCTCCTTTGGGTCTTGGCGAGGCGCTCGGCGTCGCGGGCGAGGGCGAGGCTCTCGGACATGGGGGCCATGTGGTGGCAGAGGGCGAGGCCGACGCTGAGGGTGGGGGCCCGCTCCGGGCCCAGGGGTGCGGCGACCTCGGCGAGGGCGTTGGAGAAGGCCTCGCTGAGGGAGCGCGCGACGGCGAGGGCCGTGTGGAGGGGGACGAGGGCGAGGACGTCGTCGCCGCCGGCGTAGACGAGGCTGCCGGCGCCCTCGCGGACGATCTCCGCGGCGCGCTGGGCGAAGTCGCCGAGGGCCGCGGCGACGGCCTGGTGGGACTCGAGGCTGGCGAGCTCGTCGAGGAGGCGGCCGAGGCGGTCGCCGTCGGCGAGGAGGAGGCCGTAGTAGGCGCCCACGCGGTCGGGGGAGAGGTCGCCCAGGCCCTTCAGGAAGTGGCGCTGGGCGGTGCGGCCGCGTTCGAGGGCCTCGTCGGTGACGCCGTCGGGGATGCCCTCCTCGAGGATGGAGGGCAGGCGGTCGGGGTAGAGGAGGGCGCCGTCGTAGGTTGCCCGGCTGGCCGCGCCGCTCCACGCCACCGGGGTCTCGACCTCGACCTCTGCCCAGGGCGACTGGATGGAGGCAGGGTGGTGGGAGCTGGCGCGGACTCGGAAGCGCTCGACGTCCAGCCCGAGGTCACGGAGGGCGGCCAGGTAGGTGTCGTAGGCGGCGCGCCTCCCCTCCCCCTGCCGCGCCAAGCGAACCAGCGCAGGCAGGGAGGCCACGTGGGAGGTGCTGTGGAAGGCCGGCCGGCCGCGGGCGGCGGGAGCCTGGTCGAGCTCCTCGTCGAGCTCCTGGCCGAAGCGCTTGAGGAGGTCGACGCCGGAGAGGCGCTCGGAGGGCTTGGCTTTGTAGCGCCGGCGCAGGACCTCGGCGCTGAGGGCGCCCCGGCGGACGCGGTCGTAGAGCGCCTCGTCGAGCACCGACTCCCGCTCTCCGTCCAGGGAGGACTTGGGGACCCCGGAGCCGGTGTCCCAGGGCACCGCGGGCCAGGTCCGGGTGTTCTTGCGCGCGGCCAGGAGGGCCTCGGCTCGGCGCCGCGCCTCGGCGTAGCCGCCCTCCGGGAGGGGGACCGCGACCCAGAGGTACTCCATCAGGTCGTGGACCTGGGCCATGGCGATCTCCGCGTGGAAGTGCTGATCTCCTGAGAGGGCCTCGAAGTGGTGGGTGGCGTGGTCCACGAGCCGAGCCTCCATGGCGCGGCGCGCGCCCTCGGCCACCGAGCGGGCGTGGTCCGGGGTGGCTGCCGGGAGCACGGCGAGGATCTTGTTGGCGATCGAGGTCCGCCCGGCGTCGAGCTCGAGCTGATCTCGCAGGGGGAAGACGAGGGACGCGGAGGCCCCGGCTCCGAGCAGCGCGCGGGCGGTGGCGGCGGAGAGGTCCGAGAGCAGCCAGGAGCCGAACCAGAGATCCTGGCAGCGGCGCGCGCTGGCGATGAAGTCCTGGACCGGGCCGAGGGCCACGAGCAGGAGGTGATCGCTGGGAGTGGTCATGGGCCTCCTCTCATCGGCCCTGGCACATGAGTGTGCGATTCGCAGCGCGCGGCCGAGGAGCCGTGCAGCGTTGGCCACGCGGGGCAGGGATGGAATCCGGTACGCTAGGGGGTTGGGGAGCGATGCACAAGGGGCGCAGCGGACGCGATCCCCTCCTCGTGTTCTGGGTCCAGTCTCCACGGGCCACGCTCGCTCCTCGACGGGCCCTGAGCTGGCCCGCCGCCAGGGGGACCTCGCAGCAGGAGGAGATCTGACAATTGGGGTTCGGGGGGCGGCTCGGCGGGGATGCCGCTCCACCGCGCCGCTGCGCCGTCGGTCCACACCTCCAGATGGGGGAGCTCGTCTGTGGCTTCGAAGTCCGACTCGGAGTAGCGGTTCGTGAGGAGAACCACCTCCTGGTTCCGACTTCCTCTCCAGGGGAGATCGAGGGCCCTGAGGCGCGCGATGTAGGGTCCCGCGATGAGCACGTCGGAGGCGTCGATCAGCTCGGCGACCCCGCGCTCCTCGGCGCGCAGGAGCGCGGGGCGGGTGTAGCCGGTGTAGGTCACGACGGAGACGCCTAGACGACGGGCCTCCCGGGCGAGCCGAGCGCAGGCTGCTGCCTGCTCGAAGGGCTCCCCGCCGAGGAGGGTGATGCCCTCGACGGGGGGCTCATGGAGGTGCTTGTTGTCGTGGACGAGGTGGGCCGCCAGCTCCTCCGGGTCCCAGAGGCGCCGGGCGTCGTGGGCGTGGGTGCTCGGGTTGAAGCATCCGGGACAGGCGCGGGTGCAGCCCTGGACCCAGACCGCGGCCCGCCAGCCGGGCCCGTTGGTCCGGCTGCGGGGCAGGACCGTGGCCACATTGAGGAGCGGCCTACCCATCGACGAGATCGAGCTCGGGGGCGCCGTCCTGGAGCGCGACTCTCACTGTCCGCCCGCGGCGCAGCTTCTCGTGCCGCCGGAAGAGGAAGCGCGCGAGGGGGTCGAGGAGGTCGCGCTCCACCGCGTTCACGAGCCCCCGTCCCCCGTGCTCCGCGCGGGCGCGGCTCACGAGCCAGTCCAGGACGGGGCTCTCGAGCTCGAGCCCCACGTCCCAGCGAGCCTGGCAGTGCGTGTAGAGGGGCTGGAGCTTGCGCTCGAGGATCCTGCGTCGCGCGCCGGCGTCGGCGATGGGCTGGAAGACCACGATGTTGTCGCCGAGGCGGTTGAGGAGCTCCGGGCGCCCGAGCTCGTCGACGAAGTGGCGCTCGACCGCGTCCCGGTAGTGCGCCTCGATCTCCAGGGGTGAGGCACCGGCTGGGGCAGTGGAGGCCCCGATGTTGCTCGTGAAGATGATCACGGCCTCGCTGAACCAGGCGGTCTCGCCTCGTCCATCGGTGAGGCGCCCGTCCTCGAGGATCTGGAGGAACTTGTCGAGGACGCGCCCGTGTCCTTTCTCGATCTCGTCGAAGAGGAGCACCGAGAAGGGCCGCTCTCGGACGGCGTTCGTGAGCTGGCCGCCCTCCTCGAAGCCGACGTAGCCGGGCGGGGCGCCCACGAAGCGGTTGTCGCTGTGCTCGTGGTTGTACTCGCTCATGTCGAAGCGGACGCACGCGGACTCGTCGCCGAAGAGGAAAGCCGCGCAGGCTTTGGCCAGCTCCGTCTTGCCCACACCGGTCGGTCCGACGAAGAAGAGCGTGCCTTTGGGTTTCATGCGCCGCGCGGAGTGCTGGAGGCCGGCGAGGCCCAGCCACGCGCGGAGGATCATGGTCGCCACACGCTCGACGGCGGCCTCCTGCCCGAGCACGCGCTCCCCGAGCTCGGCGTCCACCTGGTGGAGGCGCTCCTCCGAGAGCTCCTCCCAGGGGGAGCGCTGATCGCCGAAGCGGTAGAGGTTCAGCAGCCGGTCGGGGGGCAGGGGCTCCGGGCAGGAGCGGGAGAGGCTGACGATCTGCCGGAGATCGACCGTCGTGAGTTGGTCGCAGAGCTCGGCCATGGACTCCACGGCGCCGGCGCTGCTCCCTACCGGCGAGAGTCCGGGGGCCACGCGGGGTGGCTGGAGGCGGAGGTCGTCGGCGTGGCGATCGAAGAAGGCCCGCCGGGCCTCGCGCCCCGGAGGGGGCACCGAGAGCACACGGATCCGCGGCTCTCCCTGGTAGACCACGGGCGGCAGCGCGCCCAAGGTCGCGCTGAGCAGTACGAGGAGGCCGCGGCCGCTGGTGAGCTCGTCGCTGTCGATCCGCTGGAGCTCCCCGCCCACGAGGGCGGCGCCTAGCTCCTGGATCCAGATGCGCTCCTCCGGCGAGGGGTGGTCGGCCTGGGTGACGAGGAGGTGGGACCAGTCCACCACCAGCAGGGGGCGAAGCCCGCGGACGTCGAGGAGGCGCCGGTACTGCGCGAGGACCTCCTCGAGGGGGACCTGGCGGCCCTCCGCCGGGGCAGTCTCCGCGCCGCGCCGGGCGCC
>CAZEHU010000282.1:0-4832 GCA_964511605.1 uncultured Myxococcales bacterium | reverse complement strand
GGGAGCTCTGCACCGTCAGCCGCCGCTTCCCCGGCACCCTCGAGCCCCTGCCCTGGAAGCCGATCACCCTGCGCCTGCTGGCCGATCTCGAGCCGCGCCCGGAGCTCGAGCGACGCATGGATCTCGAGCCGCTGGCCCGCGAGACCGAAGGCGGCGCCCGGTGGATGGCCCGCCATGCGGAGCGCTTCGGCCCGCGAGCCTCGGCTCACGCCCCCGGCGCGGAGGAGCCGGCCCCCCCCCAGTCCGGCCCCGATCCCGCCGGGCTGGCCCACCACGCACGCAGCCTGGGATGGGAGATCCGCGACGTTACGCAGCTCTCTGGACCCTCCGGCCCGCTGGTGGTCGTCGTGGCCGTGCCGACCGAGGACGGCGGACACGCGGCCCTGCGCCTGCGCGCAGAGGTGGTCCCCGAGGGGGGGGCAGCGCCCCGCTCCTACCGCAGAGTCGGCGATCTCGCTTGGAGCTACGAGTGGCGACCCCGAGGCCCCTCCGGTCCCGGCGCGAGCTTGCCGCTGAGCCGCCAGGCCGCGCTGGATCGTCTGCTCGATCGTTTCGGCTCCCTCTGGCCCGCCTGCCGCTCCGAGCGGCCCCGGGCCCAGGACCTCCGGGACGTGCTGGACGGCACCACGGCATGGCTGCGCATCCCCCGCTTCCTCGGGCCCGAGCACTGCTCTGAGCTGGCGAGTCGCCTGCCCTCCGCGGCCCGCCCGATGACCTACCAGACGGCGAAGACCCTGATGCTCGGTCGAGGCCTGACCTCCTCCTGGTCCGATCTCCGGGGCCTGTACTTCGAGCCCTCGGCCGCGCTCAACGAGGAGCTCCGGGCGTTCTACGATGACCTCGATCCCCTGCCCCGCCTCGAGGGCCTTGTCACCGGGCTCCTCGACCTCGAGCTCCGCCACCCCGAGGAGGAGGGCCTGCCCTACGTCCGCGACATGGCGGTGGCCCTGCTCGAGGGCTCGAGCGCGCCGGTCCACCACGACCGCCCCCGCGAGGGGCCCCGCCTGGTCGTGCACCGCTATCCCCGTCGCTTGACGTGGAACCTGTACCTGTCGGTGAGCGAGGAGGGGGGCGAGGTGGTGATCTACGATCGCCGCTACCGCCGCCGGGACGAGCACTTCCGCTCCGCCGGGGCAAGCGGCTACGATCCCGACGTGGTGGGGGGAGCACGGCACGCGACCCTCCGCCCGGAGGTAGGGGATCTCGTGCTCTTCGACGCCGATCGTTTCCACGAGGTCCGGCCGACGCTGGGCCCCACCCCCCGCATCACCGCCCACAGCTTCGTCGGCGTCGATCTCCGTCGCCGCCACGCGGCGTTCTGGAGCTGAGCCCGTGACCGCCGTCCACGACATCCGCTGGCTCACCCAGCTCGACGACGCCGTCGCGGATGCCCGCCGCCTGGGGCGGCCCATCCTGGTGCACGCCCTGGGCCAGGGTCGAGGGGAGGGCTGCGAGTTGTGACTGGCCGGCGAGTACCAGAGGGCGGTCGCCTTCTCCGACGTCGCCGTGGCCCGCCTCGTCAACGAGGCCTACGTAGCGGTCCGCTTCACGATGATCATGGACGTGCCCGAGGCCGATGCCAGCGGCCGCGCCCTGATGGAGCGCACGCGGGATCCGCGCCGGCACGCCTTTACCGCTCTCGATACGCTCGTCGTCGATGCACGCACACGAGTCCTCGGTCGCCTGCGCAACGGCGAGCCTGCCGAGCGGGTCCTGCGAGAGCTCGAGGCCGTGCTCGAGCGGCGCCCTGACCTCGCCCCCCCGGGGGGCCTCGAGCACCTCCGGGGACCTGTTGGCGAGGATGCCGGAGAGCGCCTGTACCGTGAGGGCGTCGAGCGAGCGTGCGAGGGCCGCCATGACGAGGCGGATCGCCTCTTCGCCCGCTTCGCGGAGGAGCACCCCGATCACCCCCTCGTCCACCGCGCAGCCTATGCCCGCCTCGCTCGCCCCTTCCTGCCTTCGCTGCCGGAGCTCCAGGCCGCCCCTCGCCCTCCGCCCATCGAGGCGCCGGCGAGGAGCCCCTGGCCCGAGGTGCGAGAGGCGAACCTGGAGGCCATCCGGGCCGGCGGCGTCTGGACGGACGAGGTGCTGGGGCTGCCCCTGGTCCAGGTGCCGGCCGGGACCTTCGCGATGGGCGGATCCCCGGCCCAGAAGCCCTTCGAGCTGCCGATCCGCCAGGTGACGCTGAGCCGACCGTGGCTCATGAGCGCGTGGCCGGTGACACGGGCCGAGTGGGCCCGATTCCGGCCCGACGCCGTGCCCTCCCTCGCGCTCGAGGGTCATGGGGCCGGCGTGCCGATGCACACGGTGAGCTGGAGGGACGCCGCGGCGTTCTGCGAGTGGCTGCGCGAGGAGGATCCCCATCACCGCCCGTGGCGGCTCCCCACCGAGGCGGAGTGGGAGCGGGCGGCACGGGGCGGGATCGAGGGCGCGCCCTATCCCTGGGGTCACGAGCCCATCGACGAGCGCCGCGCCAACTACGCCCAGCCCCGGCCGGTGCCCGCCGGCAGCTACCCGCCCAACGCCTACGGCCTCTTCGACATGGTGGGCAATGTGCTCGAGTGGTGCGCGGACTACTGCGCCGTCGACGCCTATCGCCGCACCCCCCCCGAGGTCACCGACCCCCCCGGGCCGACCCTCGAGGAGGCCCGCTTCCCGATCCGCGTGCTCCGAGGCGGCGCCTGTGAGCGGGAGTTCATGCAGCGCCTCTGCCGCAACAGCCGCCGCATCGGCGAGGAGGAGGTGCCGTACAAGACCGAAGCGCCCATCGGATTCCGGGTGGTGGCGACCGTCGGACAGTAGACGCTCAGGCCCGCTCCGCCGCCGCCGGCAGGCTCGCTTCCGCGGCGCGCATCGCGAGCCGGAGCGGGGCAGCGAGATCGCGGCCGAAGCGCTCCTCCCCCTCCGAGGGGTAGGCCCAGGCGAGCCGCTCGGTCTTGAGGCAGCGGGTCTCGCCGCCGAGGGGCCACACGACCACCTCCAGGCGGGTGCCGTCGGCGGTGGAGCGGAACGCCAAGGTCAGGTGGCTTGGGGCGATGTCCACGGCGCTGAGCGCCTGCTCGTGGGCCGCGAGCGCGGGCTGCTGAGCGAGGACCGCTCGAGCTACGATCCGGGGCCATGAGGCCGCGGGCCAACGCGCCTCGTCGCACTCGGAGGTGATGAGAGATCTCGTGGGGGTCTCCGTCTCGGTGTGTGCCACCGGGGCCCCCCCGGCGGAGAGGGCCTCGTCCGCTCGATCGAGCAGCGCGTGCACCGCGGGCCCGAGGGCCGGGAAGAGGCGCTCGTGATCCCGCTCGTCGTAGGCCCACGAGAAGCGCCCGCGCCTGAGCGCCACCGCACCCGGCCGGCGCGGCCAGATCACCACGCTGGCGACATCGGAGCGATCCTCCGGCTCCAGGGTCAGGTCCAGGAAGCCCTCGGCGACCAGGGCACAAGCGACGGTCCGCCGATGGGCTGCGCCCGCACGGGCGGCCTCGAGGACCACCATCGGCCAGGTGGGATCCGGCCACCCCGCGGCCACCGGGTGTGCGGCGCCGAGGTGGGCGGGCGCTCGATCCTCGAGGGGGCGGCCGGTGAGCAGCCAGCAGCGCACCTCCTCTCGATCGACCACCTCGAGCAGCACGGCTCCATCGGACAGGACCCGACCCGCGAGGCGCACGTCGCGGCGCGGACCCGGGGCGAGCTCGACGGTCGGCAGGCGTGCCCGGAACCACTCGCCGAGGTCCAGGAAGTCCGGGCCCTTCTCGAGGCTGGGGATCGGGGCGATGCCGGCGGCCTCCGCGTTCTCGACGGTGGCGGTTCCCGCCCAGGTCCAGGCGCCGCCCGCGTCTCGGGCCCAGGTACAGGTCCCCGCGACCACGTAGCCGGGCCCGGCCCACCGCACTCCGAAGGGGGGATCGACGCTCTGCACGCCCCACTCGAGGAGCAGCTTCAGCCCCTTCGGTGGCGCGGCCATCAGCTCCACCAGCTCCAGCTCGATGGGCTCGAGGGATTCGTCGGAGGGCCCCCGGCCGCGGAGCTCGGCGAGGGCAGGGACGAGGGCATGGAGGAGCTCGAGTGCGTCCACCCCCGGACTTGTAGCCCCGCCCGGTGGCTCGCGCAAACCAGGCGAGCCCGGAGCCTCCTCGGGTACACTCGGCGAGATGGAGGACGCCGCCACGATCCGCTTCGGCCCCCCGGGCCTCGAGCGCTCCAACGTTCTGCTCAGCGAGGCGGACAGGGCCCACCTCGACGAGGAGGGCTACCTGGTGCTCGAGGGGGTGCTGAGCCGCGAGCGCTGCGGGGTGATCCGTGATCGCATCGACGCGCTCTACGCGCTCGAGGACGACGACGCCCCCGCCTCGGCCATGGTCCGCCGGGACGTGGACTGGCAGGCGGCGAAGGCCGATCGGCTGCGGGTCCGCGACGTGGAGAGGGTCGTGAACCTCGTCGACAAGGATCCCCTCTTCCTCGACATGCTGGTGGAGCCCCGGGTGCAGGCCGCGGTCGCGCACGTGATGGGCACCGAGTACAAGCTGAGCACGATGGCCTCGCGGGCCGCGCTCCCGGGGCAGGGCCGCATGACCCTGCACCAGGACACGCGCGACGTGCCCACCTGCCAGTCCACCTGGGCCATCGACGACTTCACCCGGCGCAACGGGGCGACCACGCTCGTGCCGCGGAGCCATCGGCTCGCGGAGCCCCTCGAGGCCCTGGTCGACGATCCCTGGGCACCCCAGCCCGGGGAGCGAGCGATGAGGGTCCCGGCCGGCAGCGTCATCGTCTACGACGGCCGGCTCTGGCATCGGGGCACCCTGAACCGGACGGCGGATCGTCGCATGGCGGTGCTCACC
>CAZEHU010000281.1:0-4870 GCA_964511605.1 uncultured Myxococcales bacterium | reverse complement strand
GGACGCGGGCCTCGCCGTCGCCCGTGTCTTCGGGTTCTCGGAGACGCGCCTCAAGCGCAAGCTCGGCCTGCTCGAGTACTTCTACCGTATGGATCAGCTCCGCCACCGCGGCCTGTACAAGGTGGTGGACACCCTGGTCCGCGTAGCGGAGTCGACCGCCGAGGCCATGGACGCCGGCGCCCATGCCCTGCGCTTCTTCCCCTCTCGCGGGCGTCGCTTTGTCTACATCGCTCGTGATCTCGACGATCAAGCCGCCCGCGATGTCGCCGCCGCCCGCAGGCTCCTCGGCGAGCAGTGCCGCGCCGCCCGTCGCGCCGGGCAGGAGTGCTCGAACCCCCTGTCGCAGGTCTTCGTCGATCCCGAGCCTCGCCGCTACTACCCGAAGAGGGAGCTGGCCGCCCAGGTCGTCGGCCTCGTCGGTCCGGACTCCAGAGCGATGGACGGCGTCGAGCGGGCCATGGACGGCGTGCTCTCGGGCGGCCAGCGAAGCACTCGCGTCGTCCGGGATCGCCGCGGCCGTGCCATGTACCTGGAGGGCCTGCCGGAGGACGCGCCCCTGACCGCGCCGACGGTCGAGACCACCATCGATCAGGAGATCCAGGCCCTCGCCGAGCGTGAGATCCACCGCGCCTGCCAGGCCTCGGGCGCGCGCGCCGGCTACGCGATCATGATGCACGTCCAGACCGGTGAGGTCCTCGCGGCCGCGAGCTGGCCCACCTACAACCCCAATACCTACCGAGAGTTCTACCGGGACCGGCAGCCCCTGATGGACGAACGGGAGGCCCTCGCCCACCGCCGCCACGATCTCGGCTGGGCCACCACGTGGTCCGGCACCCGTAAGGCCTTCCCCGGTCACCATGGCGCCGTGATCGAGGAGGCGCGCACGGGACTCAGCCAGGAGGTCAACGCGTACATCGAGTATGCCCACGCCTACCCCAGCGCCTCCCGCCACACGGCCTTCCAGGACGTCTACGAGCCAGGCTCGATCATGAAGGTCTTCACCCTCGCCGCTTGGCTCGAGGAGGAGGTCCATCCCCCCGGCTTTCAGTACGACCTGATGGACGGTGAGTGGGAGCTCGGCGACGCCGACGACAACGTCATCCACGACGATCACCGCTACGAGGAGGAGGAGGCCGACGTCGCTTTCGCCCTCAAGACCTCCTCGAACATCGTCTATGGCCAGATGGGCCTCGATCTCGGCGCCGAGCGCCTCGAGCACTACCTGAACGCCTTCGGTTTCGGCTCGCGCTCAGGCTCGGGCTTCCCCGGGGAGGCCCGCGGCCTCCTCCGCCCCTCCGCCGAGTGGCGCATGGTCGAGACCGCGAACATCGCGTTCGGCCAGGGCATCGCCGCTACCGGCATCCAGCTCGTCTCCGGCCTCGCGGCCTTGGCGAACGGCGGGGTGCGCATGCGCCCCCTGCTCGTCCGCCGCACGCTCGACGAAGACGGCCGCGAGCTCGAGCGTTGGCACCCCACCGCCGTCGCCGAGATCGTCTCCCCCCGAACCGCCCGCACCGTGCTGGACATCATGCGGACCGTCGTCGAACCCGGAGGCACCGGCCCCCGGGCCCGCATCCCGGAGTTCCCGGTCGCCGGCAAGACCGGCACCGGCCAGAAGCCCCACCTGCGCATGAAGGGCTACGCCGAGGATATGTGGGTCGGCACCTTCTTCGGCGTCGCCCCGGCCGACGATCCGGAGCTCGCTATGCTGGTCCTCGTCGACGAGCCGCAGGGCAAGCGCTACGGCGGCGTCGTGGCCGCGCCGGTGTTCCGTGAGGTGATGCGTGGCGCGCTCCGTCATCTGGACGTGCCGAGCCCCTACGATATGGCCCACCAGGTGGCCTGGCTCGATCCCTCGGTGCTCGCCGAGCGCCGCCGCCTCACAGGCCTGCAGGAGGATCCCCTCGCCGAGCTCGCCCCCCCCGTGGACAAGAGCGCCGCTGGGGACGCGCCGGTACCGGACTTCCGCGGGCTGACGATGGACCAGGTCCGGCGCACCGCTCGGGACGCCCGCCTCGAGGTCCGCGTCGTCGGCAGCGGCACTGCGGCCCGGCAGGATCTGCCGCCCCACCAGAGGGTCGATGCCTGGACTCGCGTGACGGTGGTCTTCGAGCCTCGCGCCCCCGGCGCGCGCGCCATGGTGGTGCGGCGTGGCTCCCACGAGTCCCCCGGGGTGCGGGGAGGACCAGCAGGCCCGAGGCCCCCCCAGCCACAGGCAGGAGAGGTGCTGTGATGCTCTCCGAGCTGCTCCAGCGGGCCGGGGTGCGCTCGGACCCATGGGGGGACGTACACGTCGACGTGTCCGCCATCGCCTGCGACTCGCGGCGGGTGCGCCCTGGAGGGGCCTTCCTGGCCCTCAAGGCCCTCGAGGTGGACGGCCACCCCCACATTCCACGGGCCCTCGAGGCAGGCGCGCGCGTGATCTTCGCAGAGACTGATCCGCCGCCCTCCCTCCCAGCCGATCGCACCTGGGTGCGCGTGGAGGGCACCGCCGGCCTCCTCGGTCCGCTGGTCTCCACCCTCCTCGATCATCCCTCTCGGGACCTCGACGTCCTGGCGGTCACCGGCACCAACGGCAAGACCACGGTGTGCTGGCTCCTCGAGCACATCCTGGCGAGCGCCGGCAAGAGACCGGGCGTCATCGGCACCGTCGAGGTGCGCTACGCCGAGCGCCGCATCGAGACCCCCTTCACCACCCCCCTCGCCGACCTGATGCAGGAGCTGCTCGCTCAGATGCGCGACGCGGGCTGCACCCACGCGGTCTGCGAAGCCTCGAGCCACGGCCTCGTCCAGGGCCGCCTGGCCGGCACACGCATCACGGTGGGCGGCTACACCAACCTGACGCGTGATCACATCGACTACCACGGCAGCATGGAGGAGTACGGCGCCGCCAAGGCCCTGCTCTTCGACGGCGTGGCCGAGAGGGCCTGCTTCTGCATCGACGATCCCCACGGCGCCGCCCTCGCCGAGGCATTCGGAGGCGAGAAGATCACGGCCTCGCTCCACGACCCCCGGGCCGACCTCTTCCTCGACGACGTCGAGCTCAGCATCTCCGGCAGCCGCGGACGCATCGGCGACGCCGAGCTCTTCACCCCGCTGGTCGGCGAGTTCAACGTGGAGAACGCGCTGGTGGCGCTGGGAATGGCAGAGCTCGCCGGCATCCCGCGCGAGGAGATCCTCGGCGCCCTCGCGAGCGCCACGGCCGCACCGGGACGCCTCGAGCGGGTCCGAGGCCCCAAGCGCGTCCTGGTGGACTACGCCCACACCCCCTCGGCCCTCCACAGCGTGCTGAGCGCCCTGAGCCCCCTCGTCGAGGGCCAGCTCATCTGCGTCTTCGGTGCCGGGGGGGATCGCGACAAGGGCAAGCGCCCGCTCATGGGGCGGGCCGTGGCCGCCCACGCGGACATCCCGGTGATCACCAGCGACAACCCGCGCTCCGAGCAGCCGATGCTGATCATCGAGGACATCGCGGCGGGCTTCCCGCCTGGCAAGGAGCGCGTCATCGTCGAGGATCGCCGCGAGGCGATCGCCCGCGCCCTCGAGCTCGCAGGCCCCGAGGACCTCGTCCTCATCGCCGGCAAGGGGCACGAGGACTACCAGATCATCGGCGCCGAGCGCCTGCCCTTCGACGATCGCGAGATCGCACGAGAGCTGATGGAGGCGATGGCTTGATCCCCACCGACCGCGCCACCATCGCCCGCGCCCTGCGGACGAGCGAGGCCCGCGGCCTCGAGGGCCCCTCCTTCACGGCGGCCTTCACCGATACCCGCAGGCCGGCCCCCGGCGGCCTCTTCTTCGCGCTGGCCGGCCCGAACCACGACGCCCACGCCTACCTCGCGCAGGCGCTCGAGGTGGGGGCCGGCGGCCTCGTCGTCCACGACCGCACCGCCCTGCCCGAGGAGCTGCCCGAGCACACCGCCGTCTTCGTGGTCGACGACACCCGTGCAGCGCTCGGCCACCTGGCCATCGTCGTCCGCGCCTCCCTGAAGGCCCGCGTCGTCGCGATCACCGGCTCGGTGGGCAAGACGACCCTCAAGGACATGACCCGCGCGGCCCTCGAGGCCTACGGCAAGGTCGGCTCGACCCCCGGCAACTGGAACAACGAGATCGGCCTGCCGCTGACCCTCTTGTCCTTCACCGGCGACGAGCGCTACGTGGTGCTGGAGCTGGGCATGAGCGCCGCGGGTGAGATCGCCGGCCTCACCCGCCTCGCCCTGCCCCACCTCGGGGTCGTCACCTCCGCGGCGGCGGCCCACCTGGAGTTCTTCGACTCCATCGACGCCATCGCCGATGCCAAGGCCGAGCTCTTCGCTGGCCTCCCGCCTGGCGGCCGCGCCGTGGCCTTCGCCGACGACGCCAGGGTCTACGAGCGCGCGCAGAGTCTCCGCCCCCGCGGGCTCTCCACCTGGGGCGAGGCCGATGGCGCCCAGGTCCGCCTGATCCGCTTCGAGCAGGGTCCCGGGGGCTTCCGCGCGCGCTACGCCACCGGCGAGGCCGAGCTGGAGCTCGCGATGCCGATCCTCGGTCGCCACAACGCCCTGAACGCCGCGGGCGCTCTGGCGATCGTACAGGCCCTCGGGCTGCCGCTGGAGAGGGCCGCCGAGGCGCTGGCCACGGGCTACCGCCCCTCGCCGCATCGCCTCGCGGTGGTGCCCGGCGCCCGCGGCCTCACGATCCTGGACGACGTGTACAACGCGAATCCGACCAGCACGCTGGCGGCCCTCGACACGCTTGCGGACGCCGCCTCGGGCGCCCCGGCCCTCGGCGCCGTCCTAGGCTCGATGCTGGAGCTGGGCCCCAACGCCGACAGCCTCCACCACGAGGTGGGGCGCCGAGCGGGCGAGCGCGGGCTGGCGCTCGTCGCAGCGAC
>CAZEHU010000280.1:0-4874 GCA_964511605.1 uncultured Myxococcales bacterium | reverse complement strand
GGTTCGCCCCCCACCACAGCAGGCCGAAGCCGACGACGCCCGTGCTGAGGCCGAAGGCCAGGGCCGCGGCGGGGCTGAGCCGACCGGCGGGCAGCGGCCGGCGGGCCGTGCGCTCCATGAGCGCATCACCCTCCCGCTCGAGGTACATGTTCAGGGCGTTCGCGCTCATGACGATGAGGGCGGTGCCCAGGGTCGTCCACAGGAGGAGCGGTGCCGTCGAGCCCGGCGCGAGCGCCAGCCCACCGGCCATCATCAACACGCTCATGAGCGTGATGGACGGCTTGCCCAGCGCGAGGAGATCCCGCACGCGCCCGGGTTCTGACGACGCCTTCGACATCGGCCGGGTTGTACACGGTTGGCCCGCCGATGGCCACCTCGATCGAGGACGGGCTGTGCTTCTCGCGGTCACTCGCCAGCGTAGCGATAGCGCAGCGTCAGACAGCCCGATCCTTCGGGCTCACAGTAGTAGCTGACGATACGGACCAGGAAGGTGCGCTCCCCGCTCCGGCTCCGAAGCGCATAGGTGTGGCCCTTCGAGGACAGGAGGTGGCTGGTGTAGCCATACTCATACCAGCGCGCGAGGGCAGCGTTCTGCTGCACCCCGTCGATCTGCGAGTCCTGAATCCAGCGAGCGTCCGCAGGGATCGACGCCTCCATGAGAGGGATCGGCCCCAGATCCACGGCCCCGCCCGGCGCCTGGAAGACGTAGCGGCGGGCCACGATCTCCGCCGCGAGGCCTGGCTCCGTGGCGCCCCCCGCGTCCAGATCGATTCCGATCCAGGTCTCGGCGTCCCGGACATCGAGGGTCACCTCGAAGGTACCGTCCGGGCTCGCGCTCGCTCGATCGCTGAGCGGGAAGCCGGGCGCATCCACCGGCGCGATGAGGGAGGCCGCACCGAAGAGGCCGAGGCAGGCGAGCACGAAACCGAGGCCGGCCCAGCGCGCGAGGCGGGAGCCCTCGCTCCCATCCGTCGCCAGGGCGGGCGGCGAGGGCGGAGGCACCTGAGCCGCGTGCGCGGCAGGGGCGCCGGGCCCCTGCCCGCTCACGGCGAGCCGGAGTCTGCCCGGCGCGCCTCGATCTCATGGGTCGTGCGATCCCGCAGCCAGCGCCACATCAGCCACGTGAGCCCGAGCAGCACGGCGTTGACCGCCACGAAGCCGACGATGTGGTACCAGGGCGGCGCCTCGTTCTGGAAGGCCACCAGGGTCCCCCAGTCCACCAGCACCAGGATCACCAACTGGGACCAGAAGCCCAGCTTGATGAAGCCGTCGGGGCTCATGGCGCCCCCGCGGCGAGTCTCGCCGACGGGGCCGTGCGGGACACCTAGAGGGTGACGTCGACGGTCGCGGTGCCGCCGGCGTCCACCTTGGCGGTGGCGTCCTTCTCGCCGAGCTCCTCGTGCCAGATCTTCAGCGTGTACTCACCGGCCGGCACGTCGGCGAGGGTGAACTTGCCGTCCTTGTCGGTGGTGGTGATGTAGGGATGCTGGGAGACGTAGAGGTAGGACTGCATCCACTCGTGGGCGTCGCACTTGATGTCGATGAGACCCGCCTTCTTGAGCTTCTTCTTCACCGTCTGGTCCTTCTGAGGGAGCGCGACGTTGAAGAGGTTCTTCTTCTTCGGCAACAGGTAGCCGTGGGTATTGTGGAGCACGGCGTCGGAGTTCTTGGCTACGATCTGGTCGCCCACGTGGGCCACGGCGATGCGCGGCACGAACATGCACTTGATGTTGTCGACCACCACCTCGCCGGCGTCGAAGGCCTTGCCCTCCTTGATGCCGTCGATGCGCACGATCGCGTTGGCGATCTTGCCGCCGGTGTTCTCGATGGCCTGCTTGGGCAGGTCGGCGTTGCCGCAGACGGCGGTGTCCTTGGTCACCTTGACGCTGCCGTCGGCCTTGTCGCCCGCGTAGGAGACGGTGCCGGTGATCGTGCCACCGCCCTTCACCTCACCACCGGCGTATTTGCCCTTCTTCTTCTTGCCGCCCTTCTTGGCGCCCTTCTTGTCGCCGCCCTTGTCGCCGCCGCCCTCGGCGGCCGCGCCCGAGCCCTCACCACCTCCGCCGGAGTCCTTGCCGCAGCCGACGGCGAGGACGAGGGAGAGGGAGAAGACAACAGCGAGGGTCTTGGTGGTCATGGCGAGGCTCCTTGGTGGACGCGACCGCGCTCTACCCCAAGGCCCCCTGCCGCGCAAGACCGATCGAGGGGCGGACGCCGGGCGGCGCTTCCCCCCCCCTCTGGGGAGCGGTAAATGCCGCGTTGACACCGGCCCGGGGGGCCCCGAGGATGCGCCGCCATGACAAGGGCAGTGGTGATCGGTGGCGGCGTCAGTGGGCTCTCGACAGCCCTCTCGCTCCGTCTCGCCCATCCCGGCCTCGAGGTGGTGCTGCTCGAGTCCTCGGCGCGAACCGGGGGCTGCATCCGCACCCGTCGCGAGCGCGGCTTCGTCTTCGACGCCGGACCGACCGGCTTCCTGAACAAGGATCCCGCGACCCTCGCGCTCGCCGAACAGGTCGGTCTGGGCGACGAGGTCCTCAGCGGCTGCGAGGAGAGGCGCCGCCGCTTCATCCTCTCCGAGGGCCTCCTGAGGCGCTTTCCGGACGCGCCGGAGAGCTTCGTGTCCACCGACCTCATCAGCATCCGCGGCAAGCTGCGCATGCTGCTCGAGCCGATGGTCCCGCGGCGCCACGCCGGCGGCGACGAGTCGGTCGCCCGCTTCGCCCAGCGCCGCCTCGGCCGCGAGGCCGCCGAGCTCCTCTTCGATCCGGTGATGAGCGGCATCTACGCCGGGGATCCAGAGCGCCTGAGCCTGCAGGCGACCATGCCCCACCTCGCCCGCCTCGACGAGGGGGCCCGGAGCGTCCTCTTCACCTTCCTCAAGGCTCGACGCCGCGCCGCCTCGGGCGCCGCGCCGGCCGGCGTCGGCAGCCATCGCTACGTCTCCTTCGCCGGCGGCATGGGTCGCCTCGTGCAGGGCATGACCGCGGCCCTCAGGGACTCGATCCGCTACGAGACCCGCGCTCTCGCGGTGCGCGCGACCGAGCAGGGCTGGCGCATCATGCTCGAGGGCTCGGAGCCCTCGGAGCTCCGCGCAGATGCGGTGATCTCCGCTGCACCGGGCCCCGCGGCGCGGCGCTTCCTCGGCGGCCTCAGCCCGTCGCTCGATCACGCCTTGGGCGCGACCCCCTATGTTCCCGTGGCCGTCGCCGGTCTGGGCTTCCGCCTCGCGGACGTACCCCACCCCCTCGACGGCTTCGGCTACCTGGTGCCGAGCCGCGAGGGCTCGAGCGTGCTGGGGGTCCTCTGGCCTACCAGCATCTACCCCGGACATCGGAGCCCCTCGGACAAGGCCCTCCTCCGGGTCGTGCTCGGCGGTGGACGCCACCCGGAGGTGGTCGACGAGGACGAGGAGGGGATCCTCGCCCGCGCGCGGGCCCACCTGCACCGAGTGCTCGGTATCCGTGGCGCCCCGGTCTTCGAGGCCGTCGCCCGCCACCCCACCGGCCTGCCCCAGTACGAGGTGGGCCACCCCGCCCGCGTCGACCGGGCCGAGGCCGCGCTCCACCAGCTCCCAGGCCTCTACATCACCGGCAACGCGTTCCGCGGTATCGGTGTCAACAACTGCACCCGCGACGCCCACGCGGTGGCAGGTCGTGTCGTGCGGGACCTCATGCGGGCAGGGCGGCTCGGTCCGGTGCCGGTACGCGAGGAGCCCCCGGCGCCCCCGGAGCCCTCGAAGGTGCTGCCGCTCCGCCGTCGCCCGTACGCGCGCTCCTCCTGACCAAGCGCCTCGCGACGATGTCCATCGCCCACCCTCCCGGCCCCTACACACGCTACCCGCGCGCGACCATGTGGCTGGTCCGGGGGGGAGATGTGCGGATCGGTGGGCCCGCTGCCTCCGCCTCCCCGATCTTCGAGGCCGAGGTGGCGCCCTTGTACCTGTCGAAGAGCCCCATCACGAACGAGCAGTTCGAGGTCTTCGCGCCGAGCTTCGAGCGCAGCCCCCTCGGCCCTGCCGGCGACCACCCCGCGGTGGGCATCCGATGGCGCGAGGCGCAGGCGTACTGCGCCTGGTACTCCGAGCGGACGGGGCGCGCCTTCCGTCTGCCCACGGAGGTGGAGGCGGGGTCCCCCTGCCGCGCCGAGACCGCCGGGGACTGCTTCTTCGGCGACGATCGCCAGGACGCCGAGCGCTTCGCCTGGGACGCCGGGTCCTCGGGCGGTCGCCTCCACGAGGTGGGCGCGAGGCGCGCGAACCCCTTCGGCCTACACGACATGCTCGGCCTCTGCTGGGAGCATACCGCGAGCCTCTGGGCGCCCTACCCCGTCGAGCCGGGGCTCGCCCCAGCGTGCGGCCCCGGCCCCCGCGTCCTCCGTGGGGGCTCCTTGTTCACAGGGCGCGAGGAGCTGGCGGCCTGGGCCAGGCTGCCCGTCGACCCCGACGAGGCTCGCCCCGACGTCGGCTTCAGGATCGCGAGGTCCCTATGACCAGCCCTCCCGCCACCAGCCCCCCTCCCCCCACCGAGGGCGGGCGCGTCCAGCGCAAGCTCGCCGAGCTCGTGGGCCGGCGCAGCTTCTGGCTCTTCGTCCTGGCTCTGTCCTTCGCCTACATCCCCCTGCACGTGCTCACCCACCCGCTGCCCGATCCGATCCCGGTGTTGGGCACCGTGGGCCCCTTCGAGCTCATCGATCAGGACGGTGAGCCCTACGGCTCCAAGCAGCTCCTGGGTCGCCTCTGGATCGCGGTGCCCCACTGCACCGCCTGCCCCGACGCGGACCCCGAGCGCGATCGACGGCTCTTCGAGATCCAGCATCGCTCGCGGAACGTCGGCGAGTACTTCCGGATCGTCACCCTCTCCGTGGACCCGGAGCGC
>CAZEHU010000279.1:0-4886 GCA_964511605.1 uncultured Myxococcales bacterium | reverse complement strand
GGTAAATATACAACTGTTGAAATAGCAGAAGCTTTAAAAAATGCAAACAATATAGCAGGTGGCCTTCAGGGTTTTGTAAGAGGTGAAGGTAAAGAAGGAGCAGAAGCTGTTGTTAGTTGGATGTATAGAAATTTATTATTATATTTATATATATGATTAAAGATCAATGTATATCTGTTACCGATCTTCGTACAAACACCAAGAAGTGCCTCGAGGGGCTTGAGGAGGAGCCAGGTGGCCTCCGGGGTGGCCTCGTGGGCGAGGGCGAAGGCCCGTGCGCTCTGGTAGCCGGCGTCGAGCTCCTCGGCGCTGGTAGGCAGGTCGCGGTGGAGGTTGTCGCCCTCGAGGCGCTCGCGCCCGCGCGTGAAGACGTGGAAGGGGCGCGCCGGGTCGCCGTGGCAGGCGAGGGCGGCGCAGCCCTGGTCGAAGACCGGCTGGACCTCGCAGCGGTAGAAGTGAGGGTCGAGGGGGGGGCCCTCGGCTGGCGGGTTGTCGACACAGGCCGCGCTGAGGGAGGCGGCACAGAGAAGGGCGGAGCCCAGGGCGAGGGCGGTCGCGGCCAGGACGCTGGAGGGCCTGATCCGTGCTGGCTTCTCGCGGGGGCCGACCCTCATCGCAGCTCGACCTCCAGCCCGGCCTCGACCACCAGGCCGTCCCGCTGTGGGAGGGCCTGGAAGTCGTGGTAGCGGTAGCGGAAGAGGTCCACCTTCGCGTAGGCGCCAAGGACGTCGAAGGCGCCCCACGCGAGCTCGCTGGTGCGGGTGTGAGCGTGGACACCGAGGAGGTGCCCGGTCAGCGGGGAGAGCTCTCGGTCCGCGGTCATGTAGCGCCGGGGCTCCTCGTAGACGTCCTCCCAGAAGGTGGCGCCCCCCTGGTGGTGCAGGCGGTAGCGGAGGCGGAGGCCCCAGGCCTCGGTCCAGCCCAGGTGGAGCTGGGCCTCCGCGGTGTGGGCGAGGAGGCCCCAGTCGTCGAAGTAGAGGCGGTAGGTGCCCTCGAGGGCGGACTCCGCGAAGAGGTGGAGCTTGGCGCCGAGGAGGGCGGCGTTGCGGTAGCGGCGCTCCGGGTGGGTCTCCGGGGGGCAGAGCTCGCAGGTGGAGCCGGGCTCCTCGGGGAGGAGGAGCGTGCCGACCCGGGCGAAGCGATAGGGTTTGGCGGTGTAGCCGTCCTGGATCGTGAGGGTCCAGCCGAGCGCCCCGAGCAGGCGCTTGCTCAAGACCTGGGAGACGTGGACATCGGCCACCTGGGTCGTCAGGCCCCTCAGGAAGGTCCGATCTCCCGCGCGGCCGACCTCCCCGAGCTCGAGGGCGTAGTCCAGGGTCAAGGTCGTATTGCGCTCGAAGAGGGAGAGGTCCCCCCCGACCCCGGCGCCGTGGCCCTGGTAGTCGGGGATACGATCGGTGGTGCCGACGGGCAGCTTGCCGCGCCCCATCTCCACGCTGTAGCCGTAGCTCGCGCGCACCACGTGCTCGCCCAGCTCCTGGCTCATCGAGCTCGTCAGGGCGTGGCGGTGCTCCCGGAAGCTCTCGGTGGCCTGGGAGATCACGTCCACAGAGGCGCTGGAGATGATGTCGATCAGGTAGCCCGCGGAGACGCTGCCTCCCTCCCAGGGGCTCACGGTCGCGCGCGTGACGCTGGTGATGACCGTGGTCGCGTCGTCGTCGAGGTAGACGTTGGCGGTGGTGGCGGCGCGGTGTGGCGCCTGGGCGCTCGCGGGTCCGTGGCCCGCGAGGAGAGCGAGCGCGAGCGCCACCAGCCGGAGGTAGCGCCGCGGCGGGGCGCGGCGGCTCGTACTCCCCGTGCCGCGCCGCTCCACCACGCTCCCCCTGGGTCGCCGGTTCGGTCCCCGGTTCCTCCTCGATGCTCGGCCTCGGGGGCGTGGGGGTCAAGGCGGGCAAGATCCAACCTGGCCCCCCCCTGCACTCATTGACATGCATGCACATGCATAGGCATCGCATCAGGGATGCGCACCACGGTCGAGATCACCGACGAGCAGCGAGCGGCCCTCGTCGAGCTCGCCGCGAGGCGGGGCTTGCGGGGGTTCTCGCTCTTGGTCCAAGAGGCTCTCGACGCTTACCTCGAGGCGCGCTCCGAGGCCGAGTGGCGCTCCAAGGTCGAGTCGTTCCGCGCGCTCGCTGGGAGCTTCGATGGGGCGGCGGGGGAGGCCTTGGAGGAGGCGGCGAGCGAGCTCCGCGGTCGTTGGCGGTGATCGTCCTCGATACGGACGTCCTGATCGGCTTCCTGCGGGGTCACGCCGCCGACGTCGAGCTCCTCGATGAGCTCGGCGCGGACAAGAGCGTACGGACCACGTGCATCACTGCCGTCGAGCTGATGGTCGGCGCTCGGGGGAGGCGCGATCGGGCCGCCATCGAGATCGCCCTGGAGAGGCTCCGGCCCCTCCCGCTCGGCGAGGGCGCGAGTCGCCTCGCCGGGGAAGTTGGCCGCGAGCTCCGGCGGCGGGGCCAGGGCATCGGCATGGCCGATACCCTCATCGCGGGCATCTGCCTGGCCCACGACGCCGAGCTGCCGACCCGCAATCCCCGCCACTTCGAGCGGGTCCCGGGGCTGGCGCTGCTCGCGTTCCGCTGAGCGTGGGCGGGCCAGGTGGCCCCGCCCACGAGCCCGTCGCTCAGTTGCAGCTTCCGGGGTGCTGGCCCGAAGGATCCTCACCGGTGTAGCCGCAGTCGTACCAGCCCTGGCTGGGGTTCCAGCCGCAGGAGCCGGAGCACTGGCCGCCCTTCAGCTCGCCACCCTCGCACCAGGCCAGGAGGCCCGAGGAGGTGCAGCAGCCCTGCCAGGTGATGCCCTGGCAGCTATCGGTGGGCTCGGGCTCCGAGGGGGTGGTGGTGCTGTCGACAGGGTCGGCGCTGCCGGTGCCGCTGGTATCGGCGCCGGAGTCGGAGCCCGTGGAGCCGGACCCGGTGCTCGGCGGGGTCGTCCCCGGGTCGGAGCCGCCATCGTCGCCCTCGGTGACGATGATGGTAGAGCAGCTCTGCGGGTGGGTGTCGGTGGGGTCGGAGCCGGAGTAGCCGCAGTCGTACCAGCCCTGGCTGCTGTTCCAGCCACAGGAGCCGCCGCACGCGCCGCCCTTGAGCTGGCCGCCGTCGCAGTAGTAGAGCGCGCCGCCCTCACAGCAGCCCTCCCAAGAGATGCCCTGGCAGGGATCGTCGGAGGTGGAGCCGCCGGAGCTTGGCTCGTCAGAGCCCGAGCCCGAGCCCGAGCCCGCGGAGTCCGAGCCGCCGCTGCTCGGCTCGTCCGAGCCCGAGCCCGACGGTGCCGGGCCGTAGTCGCCGCAGGAGCCGCAGTCGTTGCAGGCGCACTCCCAGTCGGGGCCGTAGCAGACGTCCGGGGTGTAGCCGGTGGGGTAGCAGGGGCCGTCGTAGCCATCGAGGGGCGCCTGGCACCAGTTGTTCGAGCCGCAGGTGCCCTCGCCGACCCACTGGCCGGGCTGGCGGGCGGGGATGGTGCGGGTGATGCAGTGGATGGCGCCGGACCAGAAGCTGAGCTCGGTCGAGTCGATCCACACGTGCTCGTAGCCGGGCATCACCGCCTCCCAGGTCGCCTCGGCCTGGTTCCGCGAGGCGGTCCAGTCCGAGTACTTCGTCGCCGGCCAGAGGTTCAGGCCGTTGATGAAGGTGGAGTTGATGTAGGTGAAGGGGACCGAGCCGCTGTTCGAGCTCCGGTGGCCCGGCATCACGAGGCGAGGCACCGAGAAGGTCGTGCCGTTCGGCTTCACGTACGACTCGAGGAAGGCCGCGTTAGCTTCCATGCGCGCGGCGTTCTCCTGCTGCGCGTAGTTCCGATAGGGCTTCGGGTAGTAGCCCATCAGCACGGTCTGGTCGTCGACCACCTTCATGAACATGTCGATGTGGCCGGTGCCGTCGTCGGTGATGGCGTTGACGATGACCGTATCCTTGCAGCCCGCGTAGGCGGCCCACTGGGCGCGCAGCTCCTGGGCCAGCGGGTGGTGCTGGATCTGGCTGAGCGGCTTGGTGCGGATCGAGCTATCGCACCAACCCTTCTCGCAGCTCATGTAGTAGAGCTGGCGGTTCGACGTGAAGCAGATGCCGTCGCTGGTGGCTTGGAAGTTGCCGCCCTCGGTCGACACGGGCATCCGGTACGTATCGACGAGGCCGCCCATGCCCAGCTCGCCGAGGCTCCGGCCGATGAAGGTGCTGAGGCCATCGTCCTGCGGGCGCTGGTGGTAGTAGCGGAAGTCGGTGAAGGCGAACGTCCCGTCCGCCTTGTTGATGATCGGCAGGGGGCCGAAGTCGATGAACCAGACCGAGTCGAGGGGCTCGACCAGGAAGCGCACCTTGTCGTCGAGCGCGCTCGAGCCCATGCCCATGGCGTACAGGTTCTGGCGGAGCTTGTTGGCCGTGGCGCTCGAGGGCACGATGATCCAGACCTCCGCGACCTTCGACGCGTGGTAGGCGATCTGCAGGATCGTCTGGCCGGCGTTCGAGTAGTCCGCGAGGTGATCGGGCACCGAGAGCATCACCGCCTGCATCGGCTCCCACTCCACCATCGGGCGGTAGGTGGCCGAGGGGGGCTCGGTGATCGCGAAGCGCTCCGGCGAGGCGGCGCGCACGTCCGAGTAGTAGTCCGCCTTGAGGGCCTCGTGCTCAACGCTCTTGTACGCGGGCTTCATCGTATCGTCCGCGTAGAAGATGTAGTCGTACTCGTCGGAGGTGCGGGTGCGATCGAGCAGGGCACCGGCACCTGGGGTCAGGCGCACACCCTGGGTGCTCTCGGCGGGGGCCGGGGCCTCCGCGGAGCAGCCGAGGATCAGGGTGAAGGGAAGGAGCAGGGTGCCGATCCGACGCTTCATGAGAGACCTCGCGAGGGGCTGTGGAGCAGGCTCGGGGACGGAAGGCCCACTCCGGAGG
>CAZEHU010000278.1:0-4902 GCA_964511605.1 uncultured Myxococcales bacterium | reverse complement strand
ACCGAGATCCTCGGGCGCCGCCGCGAGGACCTCCTCGTAGAGCTCGACCGCGCGGTCGGCATCCTCGAGGTGCTCCTCGGCGATGGTGGCCATGTCCTTGAGGCGCAGGACTCGCTCGCCGTCCTCCCGCGCGGTGTCCGCGAGCTGCTGGAGGACCCCGTAGAGCTCCGCCTCCTGCCCGGCCTGCCGGTAGAGGCGCTCGAGGGCCTCCATCGCCGGGCGGTGCATCTCATCGACCTCGAGCACACGCGCGTAGGCGCCGACGGCGTCCTCGCTGCGCTCGAGGCGCTCCTCGTAGAGGGCCGCGAGGCGCATCAGGAGCTCGATGGTCCGATCGTCGTACTCGCTGACCTGGCTCTCGGCGCTGAGGATCGGCTCGAGATCCTCCCAACGCTCCGCGGACGCCAGCATCTCGTCGAGGGCCTCGAGCGCTGCGAAGTTGCCCTCGTCCTGCTCGAGGATGAGGCGCAGCACCCGCTCTGCCTCCTCCCCGTGGCCGAGGCGATCTCGCGCGACCGCCGCCGCACGATGCCAAAGCTCGATCCGACGCTCGTCCTCGTCCACGGCGCCCGCGCCGTCCATGAGGAAGGTCCTCAGGTCGTCCCATCGCTCCGCCTGCTCGCTCAGCTCGGTGAGCCGTGAGAGCAGGTAGTCGTCCTCGGGCTCCTGCTGGAAGGCCCGCCCGTACCAGATGATCGCCTCGGGCACGCGGCCGAGGCGGTCGAGGTTGAGCTCGGCGAGCTGCCGCATGATCTCCATGCGGTCGGCGCCATCCTCCACCGCGTCGAGCTTGGTCTCGAGCAGCGCGTGGAGGTCGTCCCACGCCTCCTGCTCTGTATAGATCGGCTCGAGGCGCTCGGAGATGTCGAGCTGATGGTGCCCCAGGGTGAACAGGCGCCAGAGCTCGCTCGAGGCCTGGGGGCTCGAGCGATCGAAGTCGAGGATCTCGGTCCACGCCTCGTAGGCCCGATCGATGTCCCCGAGCTCCTCCTCGAGCACCTTGGCCAGCTTGGCCAGGTAGGGGTTCTTGTCGGAGGGCTCGCTTCGCAGATCCGCCTGCTCCCGCAGGACGGCGGCCAGCTCGGCCGGACGCCCGGCGGCGCCATAGAGGGTCTCGAGCCGATCGAGGGTCTCCCCATGGCTCGGGTGATCCTCCCGGATCGCCTCGTAGAACTCGGTCGCGCGCTCGCCATCCTCCAGGCGCTCCATGAGGATGGAGCCGCACTTCAGGCGGAGATCGAGGGCAAGGAAGTCGTCGTCTGCCTCGGTGGCTTCGCCGCTGTACAGCGCGACGAGGTCTTCGAGCAGATCGTGCGCGTCGGCGAGGCGCTCGAGCCTGTCGACGGTGAGCTGGTGGCGCGGATCGGCGCGAAATGCCCGCGCGCAGGCTCCGAAGGCCCGCTTCGGATCCGCCAGCTCGCCGCTGGCCAGATCGGCCATCGCGTGCAGGGTGTCGATGGCCCGTGGGGGATCGTCCTCGGCCTGGTAGCGGCCGAAGACCTCGTACTGGCCGTAGAGCTCCTCGAAGGCTTCGCGCCTGCGGAGCACGGGCTCGAGTACCCGGAAGGCCGCCTCTCGCTCGTCGCGCTCGGCGACGATGGCCTCGAGGGTGGCGACCGCCTCGTCGTGATCGGCGCGGCGCCCGAGGAGCGTCTCGAGGAGGCGGATCGCCTCGCCGGTATCGCCGAGGCGATCCTCGTCCAGGTGGAGCTTCGCGAGGCGGAACTGGCAGATGGCCCAGCCGTCGGCGCTCGCACGCTCCTGCTTGCGGCCGAGGATCTCCTCGAGGGAGTACCAGTCCTCCTGCCGGGAGTAGAGGCCGTCGAGCTCCTCGAGGGCGTCGGCCTCCGACTCGTCCCAGCCGAGGATGGTGCGCCACGTGTGGATGGCGTCGTCGAGCGCCTCCATGCGCTCCGCCTGCACCCGCCCCATCAGGGCGGCCCAGGTCTTCTTATCCTCCACGGCCTCGCTGCGCTCGATCTTCTGCCGGTAGATGTCCACCAGCTCCGGCCAGCTCTCGGTGCGCTCGTAGAGGATCTCGAGGGCGTCGAGCGCCGTGATGTCGGAGGGATCGAGGCCCAGGAGGGTCTCGTAGATCTCGATGGCCCGCTCGGGATCGTCGAGGCGCGAAGCGGCGAGCTCGCCGGCCTCGGCGTACAGGACCGTCTGCTCGCCGAGCTCGCGCACGAGCTCCGCCTTGGCCAGGAGGGATCGGACGAGATCAGCGGTGCGATCCGCCTCCCGGTACAGGGCGATGAGGGCGTCGGTGGCAGGCCGATCGGAGGGATCGATCTCCAAGATCGCCTTGTGCTGGCGCTCGGCGCCTCCCAGGTCTCGGGTCTTGTCCTCGCAGAGGCCCGCCATGATGCGGTGGGTGGCGAGGCGCCGGGCATCGTCGTCGATGTCGCCGACCAGGGCCTGGAGGTGCAGGACCAGCTCGCCGTGGTTGTCGAGCACGTCCGCGAGGCGGAGGAGCTGCTCGAGGGTGGTCTCGCTCTCCGGCTTCAGGCGCGCAGCGAGGACGTAGTGCTCGAAGGCCATGTCCGCGGCCTCGAGGCGCTGCTCGAAGACCCCGGCGATCTTGTAGTGCCAGTCGACCTTCTCGTCCTCGAAGTCCGCCGTGGCCTCACGCACGAGGTAGACGTCGATGAGGCGCTCCCACTCCTGCCGGCGCAGGTAGTAGGGCTCGAGGATCGGCGCGATGACCGGCGCATGGGCATCGTCGGTGAAGAGGCGCTCGAGGGCGGCGACGCTGGCCGCATCCTCCGGGGAGCCCTCGAGGACCTGGGCGTAGAGGCGGATCGCCCCGTCCACATCCTCGAGCTGGGCCTCGTGCAGGCCCGCGAGGCGGACGGTGAGCGCCGCGACGCGGAGTGCATCGCCCGAGACGCGCGTCAGGGTATCCCCGACGACGCTCGCCAGCTCGTCGAACTGCTCGGTGCGGGTGTAGAGCTCGTCGAGGCGGGCGAGCGCCCCCACATCGTCGGGTACGAGGGAGAGCGCCTCGCTGGCCGCCTCGATGGCGTCCTCGGGACGCTCGAGCCGGTCACGCAGGATGTCGGTGACCCGGAAGAGGTAGTCGAGCTTCTGGGCCGGATCGCCGGCCAGCTCCACCTTGCGGCGGTAGATCTCGAGCAGATCCTCCGAGAGGTCGAGGTCCGAGTAGATCGCCTCGAGGGCGTCGAGGGCCTCGCTATGCTCGGGCGCCTCGTCGAGGACGTGGTGGTAGAAGGCCTTGGCGCGCTCGAGGTCGCCCGAGCGCTGGTACCACGTCCGCGCGACGGTGAGCTTGATGGCCAGGCGGGTGTGACCGTCCGCGGGATCGTCGGCGATGGAGCTGTACAGCTCGACGAGCGCGGGCCAGCGGTCGAGATCGGCCGTGGCGGCCTCGAAGGCGCCGCGAACGTCGGCCCGATCGGGCTCGAGGGCGAAGAGGCGTCCCCAGCTCCGCCAGGCCAGATCGCTGGAGCCGATGCTGTGGGCATACAAGGCCACGAGCCGCTCGAGCAAGGAGACCTGTGTGGTGCTGTCGCCCTCGTCCTCGGCGTGGCTGAGCTGGATCTCGAGGGCCTCGGCCCACAGGGCGTCGTCGCCGCGATCAGCGTAGATCGGCTCGAGCAGGCGGGCGACGCGGAGCTGCTGGCCCTCGTCGGCGAGCAGGGCCTCGAGATTGGCGATCGCCTCGCCGTGGCGCCCGTCGTGGTGCAGAGCCTCCTCGTAGTGGTCGACCGCCACGCGCACGGCCTCGGCGGGATCGTCCCCCAGGATGCCGTAGCCCAACATGCCGAGCTGCACCTCGAGGTCGGCGAGGGCGGTGCCCTCTGCCCCCCGGGACAGGGCCACCTCGCGCTTGCGCTCGATGACGTCCATCAGATCCTCGTGGCGGAGGGTCTCGAGGTAGATGGCTCCGAGGGCGTCGTGCACCCGCACCTCGTCCGGGAAGTCGTCGAGCATCTCCCGGTAGATCGCCTCGGCCTCCTCGAGGTTCTCGAGGCTCTCGGACCAGGTCCGGGCGAGGCGGAAGAGGATCTCCTTGCGCTCCTCGGCGTCAGCCGCGATCCGGAGCATGCGATCGTAGACGCCGATGAGCTGGTCGAAGGCGCCGGTGGTCCGGTACAGCTCCTCGATGGCGTCGAGGGCGTCGCGGCTCTCCTCGTCGAGCTCGATGACGCGGCCGAAGGCGCGGAGGGCCGCCTCCCGATCGCCGAGGCGATCGCGATAGACGATGCCGGCGTCGAGCAGCGCACGCACCCGGGCGCTGTCATCGGCGATGACGTCGACACACTCCTCGAGGACCTCGACGTAGGTCTCCCAATTGCCAGAGGCTTCGGCAAGGCGGCCGACGGAGCTGTACAGGTGCGTAGCGTCCGGGACCTCGCGCACGGCCTGCACGTAGTCGAAGAAGGCGCCCTCTGGGTCGCGGAGGTGATCCTCGTTGACCTCGGCGCGCTCGAGGAGCAGGCGCTGGCGCTCCTCGCTGTCCTCGGTGGCCTCGAGCACGGTGTCGTAGACGGGGGGCAGCTTCTTCCACTGCCCGAGGTCGCGGTAGATCGGCACGAGGAGCGAGGCCGCGCCTCGATGATCGGGCTCCACCTCGAGGATCGACTCCAGGTCCTTGACCGCCCGCCGCTCGTCGCCGAGCTCGTCCTTCCAGACCCCCGCCGCCTTGAAGAGGAGCTCGACCCGTGGGGCCGGCTCGGCGCCCTTCGCCTGGCTCTCGAGGGTGCGCACCCACTCCTCGAGGGTGCCGTACTCCCGGAAGAACCACTCGAGGCTCTCCCAGTCGCCTTGGGCCAGGTAGCGCTTCTTGAGCTCGCTCTGCGCCTTGCGGTGCTCGGGGTCGATGCCGAGGAGGCGCCGCCACGCATCGGCCGCGCGCTCCTCGTCGCGGAGGCGAGAGGC